>NZ_JBHYVE010000001.1:0-247342 GCF_042750035.1 Streptomyces sp. NPDC059452 | reverse complement strand
GGGCGCGGCCCCCCCGGGGGCCGCGCCCCGCCCCCCCCCCGCGCCCCACTCCCCCCCCCCCCCCGGCGCCCCCCCCCCCCCCCGTCCGCGTTTCCACGACTCGGGGAGGACACACATGGGCGTCACACTCGCCAAGGGAGGCAATGTCTCCCTCTCCAAGGTCGCACCCAACCTCACCCAGGTGCTGGTCGGGCTCGGCTGGGACGCACGCTCCACCACCGGAGCCGATTTCGACCTCGACGCCAGCGCACTGCTGTGCCAGTCGGGCCGGGTGCTCGGTGACGAGTGGTTCGTCTTCTACAACAACCTCACCAGCCCCGACGGCTCCGTCGAACACACCGGCGACAACCTGACGGGTGAGGGCGACGGCGACGACGAGTCGGTCATCGTCCGGCTCGACCAGGTCCCCGCCCACTGTGACAAGATCGTCTTTCCGGTCTCCATCCACGACGCCGACAACCGGGGCCAGGCGTTCGGCCAGGTCAGCAACGCGTTCATCCGGGTGGTGAACCAGGCCGACGGCCAGGAGCTGGCCCGCTACGACCTGAGCGAGGACGCCTCGACGGAGACCGCGATGATCTTCGGTGAGCTCTACCGCTACCAGGGCGAGTGGAAATTCCGCGCAGTGGGCCAGGGGTACGCGTCGGGGCTGCGCGGCATCGCTCTAGACTTCGGCGTCAACGTTTCATAACGCCGCGCACGGCGCGGGGGAGCCCCGTCCACACCAGGGGAGACCCTTACCCAACACGATGAGGTACCAGTGGTTCTGAAAACCTTCGGCTGGTCGTTCGCGGTTACCGCGCTCGGCCTGGTCGCGGCCTTCTTCTACGGGGGGTGGCATGCTTTCGGCATCGTCGCGATCCTGTCGATCCTGGAGATCTCGCTCTCCTTCGACAACGCGGTGATCAATGCCGGAATCCTGAAGAAGATGAATGCCTTCTGGCAGAAGATCTTCCTCACCATCGGCATCCTCATCGCCGTTTTCGGTATGCGACTGGTGTTCCCCGTCGTGATCGTGGCCGTGAGTGCGCAGCTCGGCCCGATCGAGGCCATCGATCTTTCCTTCAACGACCCCGACAGGTACAAGGAACTGGTCACGGACGCCCATCCGGCGATCGCCGCCTTCGGTGGCATGTTCCTGTTGATGATCTTCCTCGACTTCATCTTCGAGGACCGTGACATCCAGTGGCTCCGCTGGATCGAGCGTCCGCTCGCCAAGCTCGGCAAGGTCGACATGCTGTCGGTCTGCGTCGCGCTGATCGTGCTGCTGGTCAGCGCGATGGTCTTCGCGACCCAGGCCCACCAGCACGGCGGCGGGCACGTGGACAAGACGTCGACGGTCCTGCTCTCGGGTGTCGCGGGTCTGATCACCTACCTCGTCGTCGGCGGGCTCTCCGGATTCTTCGAGGGCAAGCTCGAAGAGGAGGAGGAGCGCGAACACGAGGCCGAGGAGCAGGCCAAGAAGGCGGGCAAGCCGGTCACCGGTGTCGCCCTCGCGGGCAAGGCCGCGTTCTTCCTCTTCCTCTACCTGGAAGTCCTGGACGCCTCCTTCTCCTTCGACGGCGTCATCGGTGCCTTCGCCATCACCAACGAGATCGTGCTGATGGCCCTCGGCCTCGGTATCGGCGCCATGTACGTCCGTTCGCTCACCGTCTACCTGGTCCGCCAGGGGACGCTGGACGACTACGTCTACCTGGAGCACGGCGCGCACTACGCGATCGGCGCGCTCTCCGTCATCCTGCTGGTCACCATCCGGTACGAGATCAACGAGATCATCACCGGCCTGATCGGTGTCGTCCTCATCGGTCTCTCCTTCTGGTCCTCGCTCCGCCGCAACAAGTCCATCGCCGCGGCGGGCGGCGGCGCGGGGGACACCGGAGGAAGCGCCGGTTCCAAGGCCGAAGTCCACTCCGGGGTGTGACCCGGCAGGGATTGAGGAACGCTCTCTGCGGGGCGGCCCACACGGCGACGGCTCTCCAGGATCTCCTGGACCCGGCCCGGTGGCCGCCCCGCAGCGGTGTGCGGGGCCGGTGACAACGGGCGACAACAGGTCGACAGCCGGCGACAGGGCGACAGGGGTGGGGGCTGGGATGGGTTTCTTCGACGGTCTGTGGCCGGCGCGCGCGGCACAGTTCGACGCGGGCAACGGCACATCGAGCGCCATCGTGCTCTCGAAACGCAACGCCACGGTCTCGCTCAGCAAGCAGGGCGCCCTCTCGGGCAACCTGAGGGTCAACCTGTCGTGGCGGATGCGCAGCTCCGACATCGAGGGCCGCTCACGCCAGAGCGGCCGGCTGCGGCGCCCCCTCAAGCTGTTCCAGCCCGAGGTGGTCCAGGCGCACACCCAGGGCGTCGTCAACGTCGACCTGGACCTGGGCTGCATGTACGAGCTCGCGGACGGCACCAAGGGGGTCGTGCAGCCACTGGGCAACCTGATGGGCGACCTCAACGGCCCGCCCTACATCCGGCTCAGCGGCGACGACCGCTTCGGCGCCCCCTCCGGGGAGACGGTCTACGTCAACATGGACCAGCGCGACCAGATCAAGCGGCTGCTCTTCTTCGTCTACATCTACGACCGGACGCCCGCGTTCGACCGTACGCACGCCAAGATCACGCTCTACCCGGGCAACGGCCCCCGGATCGAGATCGAGCTGGACGAACGTGCGCCCCAGGCCCGTTCCTGCGCGGTGTTCACCCTGGAGAACATCAAGGACGAGCTGATCGTGCGGCGCGAGGTGAAGTTCGTCTACGGATTCCAGTCGGAGCTGGACCGGCTCTACGGCTACGGCATGCAGTGGGGCCGCGGCTACAAGTCACGCACCTGAACGGCCCCCGCCCGTACGCCTCCCCTCCGGGCCGGATTCGGGCAGGGCCGGCGCGGACCCGGGACGAGCCGCACTCAGGAGCGGATGAACTGCGGACCTTGCGGAGGCAGGACGAAATGCGGGTCGGGTGCGTGCGCGGCGGCCGCGGCGGGCTGCGGATAGCCGTACGCGGGCGGCGCCCCGGCCCCCTGCGGGTAGCCGTACGCCGGCTGCGGGCCAGCGGGCAGCGGCGCGGGTGCCGGAGGTACGGCAGGGGGTGCGACGGGCGGCGGATAGCCGTAGGAGGGCTGCCGGTGCTGGACCGTGGCCTGGGCGTCGGGGGAGGGGGCGGGGGGCGTCTGCGGAGCGGCCGATCCCTGCTGGGCGGGCGCGGGTGCGGGCGCGGGCGCAGGGTCGTCCGTCCCGCCCTCGCCCCCGGCCTCCGAATCGTCGACCGAGATCCCGAAGGCGGTGGCCAGCCCGATCAGCCCGGTCGGATAGCCCTGGCCGACCGCCCGGAACTTCCACCCCTCGCCGCGCCGGTAGAGCTCCCCGCAGATGATCGCGGTCTCTTCCCCGGTCTCGGGCCGCACATCGAAGACGGCCAGCGGCTCCCCGTCGGCGGACGCGGCATCGAAGAGAAGTATCCGCAGGTCCGGCACCTGCTGGAAGGCGGCACCGTCGGACGACGCGGCGACGACCACCTGGTCCACCGACGCGTCGAGCCCGCCCAGGTCCGCCTCGATCGTGTCCGTGAGCCCTTCCGCGACACTGCGCTTCGGCAGCCGCCGGACCAGGCCCGAGGGGTGGCGCGGCTGGTTGTAGAAGACGAAGTCCTCGTCGGACCGCACACGACCCGAGGCGCCGAGCAGCAGGGCGGAGGCGTCCACGTCGGGGACGTCGGGACCCGGCGTCCAGCGCAGCACGGCCCGTACGGCCATGGCGTCTACCTGGACGTTCGAGCCCTTCAGCATCGTGTGCGTCATGGGCGTCATCCTGCCTGCTGGCAGCACCCGCGGACAACGCGGGGGGCCACAACGGCCGTGTCCCGGGGCGCCGGTGCCGGGTCGGAGAGCGGATGGAAGAGGGCCGAACGGTACCGCGAGGAGAGGCCGGGCGAAGGCCGGGTAACCGGAAATTCATGTACATCGGGAACTGTTGACACTCGCCTGTACGTACTATTACCGGCCATGCGTTGTTCGGCCGGTCAGGCAGTTCGGGGGAATCTCATGCGTCACTTCGGGTATATGTCGCCCGCTGCCCGAGAGGGGCTGTTCTTCCGGGAGCCGTGCGAGTTCAGCGCGGACTCGCCCGCGAGCCTGCTCTCCGTCGCCCTGGGCGCCACGCTCTACTCCCCGGCCACCCGGCCCACGCTGGCCGACGACGTGATGAAGCAGGCCGGGCGCGGCGTCGTCTCCATGGTGCTGTGCCTGGAGGACTCGATCGACGACGCCGAGGTCGTCGGCGCCGAGGCCAACCTGGTCCGGCAGTTCGCGGAGCTCGCGGAACGGGACGCGACGGGCGCCGGACTGCCGCTCCTCTTCGTCCGGGTGCGCGAGCCGGGCCAGATCACCGACCTGGTGCGGCGGCTCGGCCCCTCGGTCCGGACGTTGTCCGGTTTTGTACTTCCCAAATTCACCGAAGAGCGCGGAACCCTCTTCCTGGAAGCCCTGGCCGAAGCCGAAACGGCCTGCGGACGGCGGCTGTTCGCCATGCCCGTCCTCGAATCGCCCGAACTGCTCCACCTGGAGACCCGCGGCGAAGTCCTCCAGGGAATCGCGCGCTCCGTCGACAAGTACCGGGACCGGGTCCTCGCCCTGCGGCTCGGCGTCACCGACTTCTGCTCGGCCTACGGACTGCGCCGCGCGCCCGACATGACGGCGTACGACGTCCAGATCGTCGGCTCCGTCATCGCCGACGTGGTCAACGTGCTGGGCCGGGCCGACGGCACCGGCTTCACGATCACCGGGCCGGTCTGGGAGTACTTCCGCCGCCAGGAGCGCATGTTCAAGCCCCAGCTGCGCCGCAGCCCCTTCCTGGAGGGCAGCGCCGAGGAGCTGCGTACGGCCCTCATCGAGCACGACCTCGACGGCCTGCTGCGGGAGATCGAGCTCGACCGGGCCAACGGCCTGCTCGGCAAGACCTGCATCCACCCCTCGCACGTGGCACCCGTCCACGCACTGTCCGTGGTCAGCCACGAGGAGTTCACCGACGCACAGGACATCCTGCGCCCGGAGCGCGGCGGTGGCGGAGTGCTGCGCTCCGCGTATACGAACAAGATGAACGAAGTGAAGCCCCACCGGGCCTGGGCCGAGCGCACGCTCCAGCGGGCCGAGGTCTTCGGGGTGGCGGGGCAGGACGTCGGCTTCGTGGACCTGCTGGCCGCCGGACTGGCCAACTGAGCGCGTATCGATGAGCGAGCGCGCGACGAGAGAAGAGACCGTGAACGTGGAGTGGTCGGGCAACTGGGTGGCCGAGCGGCTGGGCGTGGCCCTGGAGGGCGACGGGGAGCTCAAGGAGCTGCTGGGCCTCGCCCTGCGCCGTAACCCCAAGCGGGCCCACCTGCTGGTCTCCAACGTGCTGGGCAAGCATGTGCCCCAGCACCCCTCCGTCGTGTACGGAGCCGGGTTCGGGCTCGGCGAGCGCGTACGGGCCCTCCTCGGCGAGGAGGAGGCCCGCCGCGCCGTCGTCCTCGGGTACGCGGAGACCGCCACCGGCCTCGGCCACGCCGTCGCGGACGGCCTGCGGGACGCCCCGTACCTCCACTCCACCCGCCGCCCGGTCGCGGGCGTGGCCCCGGCGGGCGGCTTCGAGGAGGCCCACTCGCACGCCACCTCCCACCTGCTGCTGCCGGAGGACCCCGAGCTGTTCGCGGGGGGCGCTTCCGCCCTGGTGCTGGTCGACGACGAGTTCTCCACCGGCAACACCGTGCTCAACACCATCCGCGCGCTGCACGGGCTGCACCCGCGCGAGCGGTACGTCATCGTCGCGCTGGTCGACATGCGCTCGGCGGGCGACCGCGACCGGCTGACCGCCTTCGCCGCCGAGATCGGCGCCCGCGTCGACCTGGTGACCCGCTCCACGGGCACGGTCACGCTCCCCGAAGGCGTACTGGAACGCGGCCAGGAGCTGGTCGCGGCGCAGGAGGCGGAGCAGGCGCAGGAGGCGGAGCTGACCCAGAGTGCCGAGCAGCCCCAGGGGGCGGAGCAGCCTCAGGGGGCGCAGCCCGTGGGGCCGGCCGGGGGAGCGGCTGTCACCCGGGTCGACCTGGGCTGGCCCGCGGGCGTCCCCGACGGCGGCCGGCACGGCTTCACCCCGGCCCACCGGGCGGCGCTCGAAGCGGCGCTCCCGGGCATGGCGGAACGGATCGCCGCCGCGCTGGACGGCAGCGTCCGACGTGTGCTCGTCCTCGGCTTCGAGGAGCTGATGTACGCGCCGCTCCGCCTGGGCACCGCCCTGGAAGCGCTGCTCGGGGCGGACGCCGAGGTCCGGTACTCCACCACCACCCGCTCACCCGTCCTCGCCGTCGACGACCCCGGCTACGCGATACGCACCCGCCTCGTCTTCCCGGCCCACGACGACCCGGCGGACGGCCCCGGCCCCCGGTACGCGTACAACGTGGCGGGAGCGGGCTTCGACGCGGTGGTCGCCGTCGTCGACTCCACCGCCGACACCCCCGAACTGCACGCCCCCGACGGCCTCCTGGCCCGCCTCGCGGCCCACACCGGCCAGGTCCTCCTCGCGGTCGTCCCCTCGTACACCCCCACACCTGTTCAGGAGCCCGCCGTGCTGCCCGAGCCCCTCCGAGGCCCCGACTTCTCCAGTTACGCCCCCGAGGACGTCGGCTGGCTGCTCCAGGACCTCTCGGACACCGAGCTGGAAGCGCCCACCGAGGAGCGCGAGGAGGCGATCCAGAGCGGCGGCGCGCACTACGCCGAATCGCTGCCCGTCGAGTACCAGCCCAGTGCCGAGTACCAGGCCCTGTTCACGGCCGCCCTGGACGCCTCCGCCGCGCGCATGGCCCGCGCGGTGGGCACCGTCACCGAGACGGTCCTCGCCGAACGCGGCCCGCGCCCGGTCCTCGTCTCGCTCGCCCGCGCCGGAACGCCGGTCGGGGTGCTGATGCGCCGCTGGGCCCGCCACCGCCACGGCCTGGACCTGCCGCACTACGCGATCTCCATCGTCCGGGGCCGGGGCATCGACGCCACCGCCCTGCGCTGGCTGGCCGCCCACCACGACCCGGCCGACGTGGTGTTCGTCGACGGCTGGACGGGGAAGGGCGCGATCACCCGCGAACTGGCGGCGGCGCTCGCGGAGTTCGAGGAGCGCGAAGGAGTCGCCCACTTCGACCCGGAGATCGCGGTGCTCGCCGACCCGGGCGGCTGCGTGCGGACGTACGGCACCCGCGAGGACTTCCTGATCCCCTCGGCCTGCCTCAACTCCACGGTCTCCGGCCTCATCTCCCGTACGGTGCTCCGCGCCGACCTGGTCGGGCCGGACGACTTCCACGGCGGGAAGTTCTACCGGGAGCTGGCGGAGTCCGACGTCTCGGGTCACTTCCTCGACACCGTCGCCGCCCGCTTCGACGAGGTCGCGGACGAAGTCGACGCGGCGGCCAAGGAACTGCTCGCCGCCGACCGGGCCCCGACCTGGGAGGGCTGGGCGGCCGTCGAGCGGATCAGCGAGGAGTACGGCATCCACGACGTCAACCTGGTCAAGCCGGGCGTCGGCGAGACCACCCGGGTCCTGCTGCGCCGGGTCCCCTGGAAGATCCTCGCCAAGCGCGGCGCGGGCGCGGACCTGACGCACATCCGGCTCCTGGCCGAACAGCGCGGCGTCCCGGTCGAGGAGGTCGACGACCTCCCGTACAGCTGCGTCGGTCTGATCCACCCCCGGTTCACACGCGGCGCGACGGGCGCGGACGGCAAGGCGGTGGCGGGCGCATGAGCGCTGTGAACGGCTCCGTCACGCTGGTGGCGAGCGACCTCGACCGTACGCTGATCTACTCGGCGGCAGCGCTCGGCCTGGCGATGCCGGACGCGGAGGCGCCCCGGCTCCTCTGCGTAGAGGTGTACGGCCACAAGCCGCTCTCCTACATGACGGAGACGGCCGCCGCCCTTCTCACCGAGGTGGCCGGGTCCACGGTCTTCGTGCCCACCACCACCCGGACCCGCGAGCAGTACCACCGTATCCACCTCCCCGGCCCCGCCCCCCGGTACGCGATCTGCGCCAACGGCGGGCACATCCTGGTCGACGGGGTCTCCGACTGGGACTGGCAGGCGCGGGTGGAGGCCCGGATCGCCGACGAGTGCGCCCCCCTCACCGAGATCCGCGCCCACCTCGCGACCACCGCCGACCCGGCCTGGCTCCTGAAGGACCGGGTGGCCGAGGACCTCTTCGCGTACCTGGTCGTCGAGCGCTCCCTCCTCCCCGAGGAGTGGGTGAAGGAGCTGGCGGTCTGGGCCCAGGAACGCGGCTGGACGGTCTCCCTCCAGGGCCGCAAGATCTACGTGGTGCCGGGCCCGCTCACCAAGAGCGCCGCCATGAACGAGGTCGCCCGCCGCTGCGGCGCCACCCGCATGCTCGCCGCCGGGGACTCCCTCCTCGACGCGGACCTGCTGCTCGCCGCCGACCTCGGCTGGCGCCCCGGCCACGGCGAACTGGCCGAGGAGAACTGGCGGGCCCCGCACGTCGTGGCGCTGGAGGAGCGGGGCGGGGCTGCGGGGGAGGAGATCCTGCGCCGGTTCCTGGCGGCCTCGGCGGCGTGATCGCCTCTCGGCGAGTTCGGCTGCGTGAGGGCGCGGGTTGGGGAAGGCTGGGGCCATGACCAAGGGCAACGAAACCACGATCACCGACGAGCTGTACGCCTACATGCTGGCCCACAACCCGCCGCTGGACCCGGTCCAGCGGGAGCTGGTGGAGACCACGTACGCCCGGTTCCCCGACCACGCTGGCATGGTGTCGGCCGAGGAACAGGCCCCGCTGCTCGCCTTCCTCGTCCGGTTGGTGGGCGCCCGGCATGTGGTGGAGGTCGGCACGTTCACCGGGTTCAGCGCCCTGGCGATGGCCCGGGCACTGCCCGCCGACGGCACGCTGATCGCCTGCGACATCTCGGAGGAGTGGACGGCGTACGGGCGCGAGGCCTGGGAGAGGGCGGGCGTCGCGGACCGGATCGACCTGCGCATCGCCCCGGCCCTGGACACCCTGCGGGCGATGCCCGCCGAACCGCACATCGACTTCGCCTACCTGGACGCGGACAAGGGCGGCTACATCGCGTACTGGGAGGAGCTGGTGCCCCGGATGCGGCAGGGCGGTCTCATCGCCGTGGACAACGTGCTCTTCCACGGCGGGGTCACGGACCCGGAGGCGACCGGCCCGACGGCGGCGATCAAGGAGTTCAACGAGCATGTGACCGCCGACGACCGGATGGACAGCGTGCTGCTGACGGTCGCGGACGGCCTGACGCTCTCGCGTAAGAAGTGACGCTCCCACGCGAGAAGTAGCGCTCGGGCCTTTCCCGCTTCTGCGCGGCCGGGCTCAGCCGCAGCACCCGCCGCCGCAGCAGCCTCCGCCCCCGCCGCCACCGGACGGTGCGGGCGCGGAGGCGGCGGCGCCGCCCACGGCCACGGCGGAGAGCAGCTTCACGGTGTCGTCGTGGCCTGCGGGGCAGGAGGCCGGGTCCGAGGACTGGGCCATGGGGCGGCTGAGCTCGAACGTGTCGCCGCAGGTGCGGCAGCGGAATTCATAGCGAGGCATGGCCCCAGGCTAGAGCCATCGGGGGCCGACGGCTACGGCCCCCGATGACGGGCTTGGCTCAGGCCCCGCCGCCACGCTCCTCGCGGATGTCGGAGACGACCCGGGCGGCGGTCTGCCGTACGGCCTCCGTCTCGGTCAGGAAGTGCCAGTAGTCGGGGTGGCGGCCCTCAAGACCGGCGATGGCCCGGTCCAGCCGCGCCACGGAGTCGTCGAGCGGCCGGGCGTGCCGGGGGTCGGGCGTGTGCCGGCCCGCCATGGCGAGGCGCTGCGCGTCCCGCACGGCGAACCGGGTCCGCTCGATCTCCTGCTGCGGGTCCTTCGCCACCGCGTCCAGCCGCTGCAACCGGTCCCCGGCGGCGGAGACCGCCTCGTCGGTCGCGTTCAGCAGGGCGCGGACCGTGGAGAGCCGGGAGGTGGCATCCGCCCAATGCTGCTCGTCCCGCGCCTTCGCCGCCTCCGCGAGCTTCTCCTCGGCCTGCCGTACGTTGACGGCGGCCTGCTCCGGCACCGGCTGGAGGTCCTGCCAGCAGGCGGCCGAGAAACGTCGGCGCAGCTCGCTGAGGACCGGCTCCACCGAGCTGGTACGCGTCGTCAGGGCCTGGGCCCGGGTCCGCAGCGACACCAGCCGCCGGTCGATCTCGGCGGCCCGCTCCGGCAGCCGCTCCGCCTCGGCCCGCAGGGACTCCGCGTCGCGCAGGACCACATCGGCCCGCTGAAGCGTCTCGGCGACCCCGTGCTTCCCCGCGCCCTGGTTCAGCTTGGTCAGCTCCGGGGCGAGAGCGGCGAGCCGGGCCGCGAGCTCATCGGCGCGCAGCCCCGCCGCCCGTACGGCATCGAGCGCGTTGCTCGCCCCGAGCAGCGCCTGCCGGGCCCGCTCCACGGCGGGGGCCAGCCGGGCGAGCTGGGTCTCCGCACTGCCCAGCAGCGTCCCGAGCCCCTGCCCGAACCGGTCCAGCTCACCCTTGACCCGTACGAGATCGTCCTTGGCCCGGGTCAGCTCCGTACGGGCCCGGGAGGCGACGGAGGGCTCCAGATCGTCCCGGTCCAGGTCGTGGGCGTCGACGGCGGTGATGTAGGCGTGGCTGACCTCGTCGATGCGCCGCCCCAGCGCGGCGAAGTCCTCCGCCGCCTTGCGGCCGCGCGGGGAGCTGTCCACGGCGTTGATGGTCTCGATGGAGATCTGGAGGTCGCGCTGAGCGGTGTCCAGCTCATAGAAGGCCTCGGCGGCCGCGTCCCGGGCCGCCTGGGCCTCGGCCCGCTGGCTCTCCCCGCGCCCGCCGAACCACCGCCGCGTACCGCCGCCTGCGAAGGCGGCGGGCAGCACGGCGACGAGAAGGGGCACGGGCAGCAGCACAAGCGCCAGAACGTCCCGGGCCCCCTGCCCGCGTCCGCCCCTGCCCGGCGCGCTGCGCCCGCGAGCCTCCCGCCCACCCTGACCTCGGGCACCTGGAAGGCCGCTCATGACCCGGGCGCCTGGAAGGCCCTTGCCTCCGGCACCCGGAGCGTCCTTGCCCCGGGTATCCGGAACGCTCTCGACGCTCTCGACGGCGGAACTCCCACCCGCTCCTGCCTCTGGCCGCGTGTGTGTCGCCGTCACATCCCTCTCCCGTGCTGTTCCGCCCCTGCCCGGTACATTGTCCCACCAGGTAAGGACGAACACACGGGTCGGTTAGTTCGCGCTTCGGACCTTGACTTCCCCGTTGTCGCTGCGAACCTTCACCACATGGGCGCTGCTGTCGCTGCGCGGCACCGCGATATCGACCTCCCCGTTGTCGGCGCTCGCGTTCACGGCGTACTTCTGCCCGCCCCGCGGAAGGTCGATGACGACGCTCCCGTTCTCGCTCACGGCGTCCACCAGATCGGGAACACCGGCGAACTCCAGCCGGATCTCCCCGTTGTCCGCACGGGCGACCACCGACTTGGTGCCTATCCGCTCGGCGAGCACGGTCCCGTTGTCGCTCTTGAGGTCGAGCGGCCCGCCGGAATCCCGTACGACGATGTTCCCGTTGTCGGCGGAGAGCCGCAGCTCGGTGTCGAAGTTGGCCGCGGTGATCTCGCCGTTGTCCGCGTCGGCCTGGACGGTCACCCCGCGGGGCACCTTCACCTCGTGCCACGCGGCACAGTTGCTGATCATCGCGCCGCACTTGACCCGGAGCGTCAGGGTGTCGTCCTTCATCGTCCAGACGGGATCGGGCCCACTGCCCAGGAAGACCCACCCGTCGACCCGCCGCTCCACCTCGACCTCCTCCACATCGGCCGGCACGAGGGTCACGGTCGAGTCCTCGGCGTCGATGGTCAGCGTCTTCCCCTCCAGCGCGAACGCCTTGCGCTCCACGGGCGCGTCATCGACATCGGTGCTCCCGCACCCGGTGAGGGCCAGGGCGAGCAGCACGGCCCCGCCTCCCGCGGCGAGTGCCCGGCCGGGGGTCCCGCGGCGCTTGCGGGTCGGTGCGCTGGTACGGATGTCCACGGTGATCGGTCCCCCAGGAAGTACAGCCGGACGGTGCCACCGGCCGTCGCTGCCGGTGTACTTGAACCGTATGCGCGGAGGTACCGGTGGGGGCATCCGGACGGCTACCGTCTCCGGGGTGGGGTTATCCCCCCATTCCGGCCCCGGGCTCCGGGCTCCGGGCCGCGGCAGGTCCCGCCGGTCCGGCCGGTCCGGCAGGTCCCGCAGGTCCAGCCGGTCAGGCAGGTCCGACCGGTTTAGGAGCACGGGCTCCGGTCCATGTACGCTGTTCCCTCATCCACGGGTGCGTAGCTCAGGGGTAGAGCGCTGCTCTTACAAAGCAGATGTCGGCGGTTCGAAACCGTCCGCGCCCACCAGCACAAAGACCCCCAGCCCATCATGGCTGGGGATCTTTGACATCCACCTCTGACATCAACGGGCGCGGTCACCCACTGTCGGGCCGCCGCCGCTTCAACATGCGGTCGAGGTGACTCACGGCCTCCCGCTGCGTGTCCTGGACGACGTGGGCGTAGATGTTCATCGTGACCGCGATCTGACTGTGCCCGAGGATCTCCATCACGACACGGGGCGGGACCCCGGCGGCGGTGAGCAGGGTCGCGCAGCCATGGCGGGCATCGTGCAGTCGGATTACACG
Source organism: Streptomyces sp. NPDC059452 (assembly GCF_042750035.1). Classification (NCBI taxonomy): domain Bacteria; kingdom Bacillati; phylum Actinomycetota; class Actinomycetes; order Kitasatosporales; family Streptomycetaceae; genus Streptomyces; species Streptomyces sp. NPDC059452. The sequence continues at coordinate 234,678 of NZ_JBHYVE010000001.1, read as the reverse complement.
GAGCCCGGCGGTGCCAGCGACCCGGGTGAACGAGCGGTACAGGTTGCGCGGCTCAATCGGCCGACCGGATCGGGTGGTGAAAACGTAGCCTGTCTCCTCCCACTGATCACCAGCAGCCTCACGCAGGGCCGCTTGCCGCAGACGTTCCCAGCGGAGCGGGGCCACGCACAGGGCGGGCAGTGGAAGCGTCTGCTTTCGGCGGCGCCCCTTGGGATCGTCCTCGTACGCCTCACCGCGGACACGCTGCCGCTGAGTGCGGACCCGGATCTCTCGCTTGTCGAGGTCCACGTTCTCCCACCGGAGGCCGACGATCTCCCCACGGCGGAAGCCGAGTGCGATGGCGAGGACGAAGGCCGCGTAGAGCGGGTCCTTCCGGGCGGCGGTGAGGAAGGTCAAGGTCTCGTCGAGCGACCAGGGGGAGAGGTCCCGCACTTCTGCCGAGGGCGGTTCCACGAGGGTCGCCACGTTCCGCATGACGAGTTCCTCCCGGCAGGCAGCCGTCAGCGCTGTCCGCAGGACGCGGTGGGACTCCTTGGCGGTTGCCGCGGTGGTCTGTTGCTCCAGCCGGACCAGGAAGCGCCGGACGTCAGCGACGCTCAGAGATTCGAGGCGCTTCGAGCCGAGCATGGGCGCGAGGTAGAGGCGGATGTGCGTCTCGTACTTCGCGTAGGTCGTGCGCTTGCGGCGCGGCTTGATGATGTTCTCCAGCCAGTAGGGCAGCCACTCGGAGAGCTTGGCCGACCGCGTGGGCACGGGTACGCCCTGGTCCACTTTGGCGAGCAGGTCACGGCGCTTGGTGTCGCACTCGGCCCAGGTCTTGCCGTAGGCGAACTTGCGGGCCCGGGTGCCGTCCGGCTGGAGGACGTAGACCGCGGCTTGAAAGCGGCCGTCCTTGCGCTTGGTGATGGTGCCCGCGCCGTTGGGGTTGCGCTTGCGCTGGGGAGGCATCAGGCGGCTTCCTCGATCTCGTTGGCGATGAAGTCGCGTACGGCGTCGGCGGGGATGCGTCGGGACCGGCCGATGGTGATGGAGGCCAGTCGGCGGGAGCGGATCAGGTCGTAGACGGTGGAGCGTCCGAGCTTCAGCCGCGCCATGACCTCGGGCACGGTGAGGAGTTCGGCGGTGGCGGTGGTCACGATGCGGCTCCTTCCAGAGCGAGTTGGTCTTGCAGCTCGGCGCGGTGTTCGCGGGCGGTTTCGCGGTTGTGTTGGATGTCGCGGTGGATGTTGGCGGCGAGCCAGGATTCGCCGGGGGTGTGGCCGTGTCCGGCGTAGGCCCAGTGGGCGAGGGTGAGCGTGGTGGCTTCGGGGTGGTCGTCGGGGTCGGGGAGGCCGAGGGCGGCGCGTTGTTCGGCGGCGCGGTAGTCGGCGCGGACCTGTCGGAGGGCGCCGAGGGTGGTGGAGTAGGCGCGGGATTTGGTGGAGAAGTGGCCGCGGAAGCCGAGCATGTGGGCCCAGTCGCGGAGCTTGCGTTCGGGGTAGGCGTGGTGCAGGTCTAGGCACGCTTCGATCAGCCGCCGGGGGTGCTCCGGCACGTCGAGCAGCACCAGGGCTTCCTTGTTGCCGACGCGGTGGTCGACGGTCCCGGTGGTCTCGGCCGCCTTGGTGGCGTACTTGGCGACGTAGGAGGCGACGGCTTGTTCGGTGAGGTCTTCGCCGTTGCCGAACGCTCCGATGGGCTGCACGTCGAGCTGCGTGCCCCACCGCAGCGTCCACCCGTCCCTGATCCCGGCTTCCGGGTTGGCGGGCACGTCGACTTCGACGCGGGCGGCGGCTGCGCGGATCGCGTCGTCCAGGAGGTCGAGGGTGGCCCAGGCCGGTGGCGGGGTGTCCGGGCCGTCGGGTCCGTCGAAGCGGATCACCGCGTGAAAGTGGACGGCTCCTCGCTTCTGGTACTCCGCGACTTTCCCGAAGGAGACTTTGGACTGTTCGCGGGCGGCTTTCTGGGTGAGTCCGGCGCGGCGGGCGATTTCGCGGCGGAGGTAGATCGTGAAGTAGCGCCAGAGGTCGGAGGCGTGGTTGTTCCACAGCACCGCCCCCGCGTAGTCGTACGTGCTGGGGTCGAGCGGCGTGCCCAGCTCCGGGGCGTCCTCGGTGTGCAGGGTGCCGCAGCGGCAGGGCCGGTTGCCGGGCCGGTTGTGGACCGGGCCGAACGACGGGGCCGTCAGCGTCGCGAAGACCCGGGGGTGATCCCGGATCGTGGTGGGGGTGCCTTTGTCGGGGTCGCCGGTGAGTCCGGCGCGGATGAGGTGGTAGGTGTCGCCTGCGTAGGTCCAGGCGCAGGCGGGGCAGCGGGAGGCGCGGCGGTTGCCGCAGGCGATCCGTAACCGGCCCCCGGGCTCGGTGTCCGTGGAGTAGTGGTGGAGCAGGGTGCCGGTGGCCCGGTCGATGGTCTTGGTGGCGCCGGTGAGGTGGATGGGCTGGGAGCAGCCTCCGGTGCGGCGGAGTTGTTCGGTGAGGCGGTCGAAGCCGGGAGACCCGACCACCCGGAGCAGATCATCCAGGGTGGCCGGGTCCAGGCCCGCCGCAGTCGCAGCGGTAGTGGTCATGGTCAGCGTCCCGTCCGGTTATGGGCGGGACCGTGGTTGGCGGTGTAGCCCTCGACCAGGGCACGCACCTGGTTGTCGCCGGTGGCGGTGGCGGTGGCTCCGCAGTGGCAGACGGCCGAGCCGGTGGCCGGGGTGTTCGGGGAGGGCTTGCTGACGTGGAGGCCGGGGCGGTCAGGGGTGGGGGTCAGGTTGGCCATGGCGCTCAGGCCCCGATCCGGGTGTGGGCGCGGGCGGTGGTGGTGTGGCCGGTGCCGTGGCAGGCGGGGCAGTTCGCGGTGATGGTCTTGCGCTGCCCGGTGGGGGTGGTCTGGCCGGTGGTGATGGTGACGGTGGGGAAGCCGTCGCAGTGGCCGCAGATCGGCCGGGGCGGGGTGTGCTGGGGCATGATGGGATCTCCCTTTCGGGTCCGTTGGATCTGGAAGGTGGGAAGGCGCCCGGGGCGGCGGAAGTTTGGCGACCGAGGCCGCCCCGGGTGCCGGTTAGCGTCGGCGGTTGCGGCGCGGGGTCTTGATCGGGGGCAGGGCGTCGTAGGACTCCTGACCGGCCTGGAACGAGGCGGCGTCCGTCTCGCCAGTGGCGGTGGCGTCGTACTCGCGACCGATGCGGCGCATGGTCTTGCGGTCGCCGTGGCGGCGGGCGATGGCGAACTCCCGGCCCAGCTCGGCCATAGCCGGGTTACTCGGGGTGTCGTTGCTCTTACGGCTGAAGAAGCCCATGTCAGTTGCCCTTCTGGTTGTTGAGGAGCGAGCGCAGTACGAGCGCGCACACGGCGACCGAGGCGGCGGTGATCGCGGTGGCCAGGAGCATCGAGACCAGGACCGTGCCGACCACCAGGACCACGGCGGCGCCGCCCGCGGCGGCCACGAGGAGCGAGCCCGGGGTGAACTGAACGGCCCGACGGGCGGACGGTGCGGTCGGGGTGGGCGCCGGAGCCTCGGCGGGGGTGTGGTGGCAGGTGCAGGCCGGGGCGTGGGTGATGCCGGTGAGCGGCTGCACCAGCGACGTTCCCGGGGTGGGTGCGGTGTCGGGGGGCGGGATCTTCGGAGTGAACACGGATTGCCTCCTGTCAGGGGTTGCAGCGGTGGGTGCGGGCGGCGAGTTCGGCGGCGGGACGCTCGTCGTAGTCGCCGGAGAAGTTGCAGCGGGGTGCGGTGCACACGGCGGTGTGCTTGGTGCGTCCCCGGCCGTCGTAGTGGGTGCCGACCTGGACGGGGCCGAAGCGGACCACGTTGATGAAGCGGTTCGGGCGCGGCATGGGTCAGTCCTCCTGTCGGAGGCTGTTGCCGGGGAACTCGGCGCGGATGCGGGCGGCGTCGGCGGGGTCGGTGGTGCGGTCGGCGGCCTCTTCCGCGAGGAGCCGGGCCAGGGTGGGACGGCCGGAGTCGGCCATCTCGCGGGCGGCGTCGAGGTAGTCGGCGGGGCGGTTGAAGTTGAACAGGCCCATGCTTTGTCCCTTTCTGATCAGGCCAGTTGGGCAGTGATGGCGTCTGCGAGGGGTGCGGGGACGCCGAGGCGGGCTCGCAGGGTGGCGGAGTCGATCCGGTTGCCGGTGGTGGCGTGGTGGGTGTCAGCGAGCTTGCGGGCGTGATCGAGGAGAGCCGGAGGAACCGAGACGTCCGGTGCCGCGACCGGGACGGCCGCCGGTGCCGCCGCCTCAGGCGCAGACGCGGGCGGAAGTTCGGGGGCCGGTTCGGGTTCCCGCTCCACCGTCACGTCCGGGGCGGGTTCAGGTTCGGAAGGGGTGGGCAGTGGTGCCGCGGTGACGGGCGCGGTCTGGGGGCTGTGGACGAGGAGGGTTCCGCCGAGGAAGGCGAGGGCGGGCCATCCGGCGACGAGGATGCGCAGCCAGGCGGGAACGTCGTTGAGGTCGAGGAGTCCGGCGGTGGCGACGTTCGCGCCGAGCGAGGCGGCCAGGGCGATGACGAACCAGGCCCAGGCGGCGCGGTTGTCGGCGGTCGTGCGCATACGCCGCCAGGCCGCGACGAGGAGCAGGTCGACGCTGACCGGGTAGGCCCAGGCCTTCCAGCCGTCCTGTCCGGCTGCCTCAGCCAGGTCGTGCAGGTGCGCGAAGGACAGGGCGCCAGCGATCACGGCTTGGACGAGCACGGCGTCAATACGGATACGGGACACGGGTTCACCTCCTTTCGAGGGGGTGGGCCGGTGCCGGGCGGGGAACTGGGCCGCCGCCGGGCACCGGGGTGAGAGGGGTGGTCAGGCGTCGGGAGCGAGGCCGGTGCCGAGGCAGTTGAGGCAGAGGCCGTCCTGCTGGCCGACCGGGCGGCGCTTGCGGCCGACGCGGACCGTGGCGGCGACCATCCCGGACCCGTTACACGGCGAGCAGACAACCGGCTCGGCCGGGGCGGGCGGGGCGGGGTTCTTAGGGGGCTTGGTGGTGGTCCGTCGAGGTGCCATGGCGGTGGTTCCTTCCGGTTCCGGGCATGGGCGGGGTAGGGACCTGGCGCGAAGCAGTCACGCCAACTGGCAGTGCAGGGAGGGGTGTTAGCTGGTTGCCGGGCGGGGCTTGAGGAGCGACGGGCCCGGGGCGGGGGCGGCGGACACGGCGGGCCGGAACGGTGCCAGAGCGGCAAGGTGGGGGGTGAGGTGCGCGTACTCGTGGCAGACCGCGACGGCTTGGGCGGGGGTCATGGCGGGGGTGCGGATGCGGGACCAGCCACCGGAGGAGTCCCCGGCCACCGCGACACCGGGACGGTCCGGCGCGATGGTCGTGGCAGTGAAGACGGCTTCGGGGGCGATGTCCCCCAGGGCCATCTCGGCGGTCTGCTTGTCGTTGACCCGGTGCACCACACGCCCGGTGAGCTGAGCGCGCAAGGCGGTGGCGCCCTTGCCGAGGTCGGAGCCGAACCGCTGCCCGCACACCTCCAGGAAGATCCCCACCGCACGGGCCATCTGCGCGAGCCGGATCATCCGCATCACCATCCGGTCCCGCCGCTCCTCATCCTTCTTCGCGGCGACGAGGAACAGCTCCGCGACCTCATCGACCAGGACGACCAGCGGCACCGGCCGCACCTTCGCAGGCAGGCCCCACATGTCCGGAACACCGTGGGAGCTGAGGAGGTCGAAGCGCTCTTCCATCTCGCCCACGAGGGCTTCCAGCAGCCCGTCCGCCTCATCCGGAGTGACCGCCAGAGCGGAGAACCGGGGCGCGTAGGCCCGCTGTTCCACACCCCTTTTGCAGTCGATGCCGACCAGGCCGACCGGCCGTTTCGCCAGGCCGGAGATGAGGTTGCGCTGATACATCGACTTGCCCGACTGATTCGCCCCCACGGTGAGGGCGTGCGGGATCTTCCGGTAGTCCCGGACGAACGCCGAACCGTCCTCCCGCAGTGCCACCGGCACGACCAGCGGCCCAGCGGTGACGTTGCGGGGGAGGCGGCGGGGCATCTTCACGCGGCGCAGCACGTCGTAGCCGGTCATCCGCAGTTCCACGAACCCCGGCTTCACCTCCACCACGTGCACGGAGTGGACGCCCCAGGCGTGGCGGAGCCGTTCCGAGGCGGCGGACACGTCGGCAGGCTCCAGACCAGCAGGGAGGCGGAGGATGGCCCGCATCCCGGTGGTGGAGTAGCGGACCCGGCGGACCTGCGGGGGAACGGGCTGAACGTCCTGGCGACGGGCCACGTTGCGGACCATGAACGCCCGTAGACGGGACGGCTGGACCGTCAGCCCACACACATCCATCGTCGCCCGGTACGTCACCGCGAACCGCACCCGGGCGACCGGGGCACCAACCAGCGACCAGAACACCCGAGGAGACCGAGCCTTCGCGTAACCGAGGCCACCGGCAGCCGATAAGGCCCCCGCAACCTCGATCACCGTGGACAGGTCCGACATGCTCAGGCACCCGCCGTGATGGCCACCGCACGGAAGCTGATCCCGTGCCGGGTCTGGCCGTTGAACGTGTTCTCCCAGTCCCGGGCTTTGAGCCCGACCACCGTGACCGGGGTGCCCGGGACCAGGTTCTCCGGGACCCCCGTGCTCGGCACGGTCACCTGGTACAGGTTGCCCTCGCCCTCGTCGGAGATCAGCAGACCCACCGTCGCCAGCGGGGCACCGGTCTCACGGTCGATGGCAATCTCGCCGGTCTGCTTGCTCACGAGCTTCGGCGTCGGAGGCGTCGCCACGAACACGACAGCGGTCGAAGTGTCGATCTTGAACGACGGCATGAGCGTCTCCCTCATCGCGTGGGGCAGCACGAGAAGCGCCAGCCCCAACTGGCTTGAGCCACTAACTGGCTTAAGCCAGTTGAGCATGCTGTGGGAAGCGTCGTCAAGCTTCTGGCTTGAGCCAGTTGCTACGCTGTCGGTATGACCCCGCCCGAGCCCCCTACTCAGCAGCCAGCAAGCAGACGCATCGCGGAAGAGCTACGCCGACGGATCTGCGAGGGAGAGATCCCGGCCGGGGAGAAGTTGCCTTCGGAGCGAGCCTTGGCCGAGGAGTACGGGGCCGCCCGGAACACCGCGCGCGAGGCTGTGCGACTGCTCGCGGAGCAAGGTCTCGTGACTGCCAAGCACGGGCGGGGGGTGTTCGTGCGCGAGCCGCAGAAGCTGTTCCGGTTCGGGAGTGATCGGTACTCGATCAAGAACCGGGAGACTGGGCTGACCCCGTTCCGCCTGGAGGCGCAGCGCCAAGGCAAAGTGCCCAGGATCGACGTGCTGTACATCGAGCGCGAGACGCCTCCGCTCGACGTGGCGGAGCGCCTCGGTGTGGCCTCGGACGAACTGAGCGTCGTGCACCGGGAGAACCACTACTTCGCGGACGACGAACCCGTTCAGATCGTCTCGACGTACCTCCGGTGGGACGAGGCCCGGGGCACTCTGCTTATGCAGCCGAAAACCGGCAAGGACGGAATCTATGGGCGGCTTGAGGATCTAGGGCACGTCATGACGCGGGTCCGTGACGAGATCAGCGCGCGGATGCCGACGCCTGAGGAAGCCCGGTTCCTCCAGTTGCTGCCAGGCGTGCCGGTTCTAGAGGTGCTCCACACCAGCCTTGATCAGGACTCGCAGCCGTTCGAGGTGTCTAGGTATGTACACCGTGCCGACCAAACGGGACTGCTCTACGAACTGCCGGTTGAGTAATCCGCAATAGAGGGGGAGACCATGTCAACAGCCACAGTTCGCCCGCGTGAGTCACGTGACCTTGCGGAAGCGGCAACAGCTCTCATGGCAGTACATGAATCCGACGGATACCCGGTCGAAGGGGTGAAGGACCCGGAAGCCTGGCTATCTCCAGAAGGACTTCTGGCGGCATGGGTCGCGGAACTCGATGGACATGTGGTGGGGCATGTCGCCATCAACAGCCCGCAGTCAGGGGAAGAGGTAGCCCGGCTGTGGAGGGAAGAGAGCGGTGACGACGACTCCCGCATCGGGGTCCTAGCCCGACTCTTCGTGGTACGTGAGGCGCGTAAGGCGTCCGTCGGTAAACTCCTCATGGAAGCCGCTACGGCCTACGCCCGACAGAGGCGCCTGCGCTTGGTGCTGGAAGTCCTGACGAAGGATGCAGCCGCGATTCGCCTCTATGAACGGCTTGGCTGGAAACGCATCGGTGAAGCCGTCCACACCTTCGGCGGCAAGCAGTTCGACGCCGTCTGCTTCGTGGCACCCGCCTGACGGCGAGAGCTGTTACAGGTTTCTCTACCTCATCAAGGCACCCGGCTGCGCTCCGCTCCGCCGGGCGCGCTTCCCGGCTCCGCTCCGGGCGCCGCTCCTGCCTTCGGCCCGCTCCGCCCGCGCTGCGCCGACGCGCGCCCGCAGTGGATAGGCCCCGTGGGGCATGAGTCGAGAGCCAAGCCCGCGGCTTCAAGAGGATGCCTCCGGCGGGGGCGCTCAGACTCCGGGAGGGGAGGGGCGCCGTTCGCGAGTGCCGGCCGGAGCGGGGCGAGCGTCGTGGGGCTCCCATCCCGACCGCCTTCGACCCAGGCAGAGCCGAGCAGTCGCGGCCCAGGGCGTCAAGGTCGTTCGTACAGTGGCGCGCTCCACCTTGACGCCCTGAACCACGACCGCTCCACGACGTGTGGGTCGAAGGCGGACGGGATGGGAGCCGGGGTGGGTGATAAAAAGTCACCCGTCCCCCCTCGTCGGTTACAGCATCGACGTCAGCTCGTTCATGGCGGCGACACAGTTCTGCCTGTAGTCCTCGTGTACGGAAACCCTATGACCCATCACGTCCAGGCGCCCGGCCTGCAAGCCGTACAACGGGCATCCGCGAGCGAATGCGACGACACCAGTGGTCTGGAAGTCGCGAATGTCAACCACTCCGTCGGCCCGGTTCTCGAAAGTGAAGATCTCGGGGTTGCTCTGCAGCAACTTACTGATGTCGCCATCGATCGAGCGGAGAACGGCGGCGTATGCCGATGCAGGCCCCATGTACTGAGTGAGGCGATTCTTAGCGATCGCGTGCACTCGCGGTAGCTCCCGGTCCGCTGCCTTCAGGCGCGTCGCAAACGCGTAGGTGGCGTAGATGTCCGAGGGAAGTTTCAGTCCGTACACCAGAGAGAAAGCGTTCTGGATGGCGCGCCGCGAAGAGTCGTCCGCCATGACCGGGAGAATCAGGCGATCCACCGCAGATAGAGCGATCTGCGTGTAGATCGAGAAGCTTGGATTGCAGTCGACGAAGATTGTGTCGTACTGATCCTTGATTGGTTCCAGTAGGTCGCGAATCCAGTCGATCACCGACAACCAAGCATTTGTTCCCGGAATCTGGTTGTTGGCCAGAGTCGAGATCGCATTTGCCTGGAGCTCCAGCAGCGGATCGCCGCACACGAGGTCGATGTTCTCGGGCACCGACTGGTTGTAGTCGCTGGGCTTTGTCACGAAGTCGAGCGGCGACAAGTTGGGTGCGGAGTAGGGCGAGGGGAGCCTCTGCTGGAAGTAGCCGCCGATCGTCGCGCGAGGCATCTCCCCCTGGCGGGCGAGCAGTTTCGCGCTGCCGTCGTTCGCGAGCCCACCAAGAAACAACTCGGACAGATTTGCCTGGGGGCAGACATCGATTGCCAGGATTCGCTCATCGGGATGCTCGTTGGCGTAGAAGCAGATCGATTGGAAGCACAGGCTCGTCTTGCCGGTGCCGCCCTTGTTGTTCCAGAACGCGTAGACAGTCATATGCAACCCCTAGATCGTCGACTGTGACCATAGTAGCGTCATGTTGGGACCTTGTCACGTCCAATTATGACGCGCAATCGTCGTGAGGGGTTCTTTGGGTGGTGCTCTCCTTGCCCGCAGGCGTCTCGCGCCCCGTGTCCGGGACGTCCATAGGCCGTGCGGGGTCAACTAGGAGCGACCGCAGGCGACAGCTAGTGACAGATCAACTACGCGCTCGAAGCGGTGGTGCCCAGACGAGACGGGTTACCGTCCGGGGATGAACGTCAGGCAAGATGGGGTGTTTCTTGCCGTGGCGGTAGGCGAAGCGGCTCGTGGTGGTGCCAGACGAGGTAGCGGTCCTCGCGGCGCAACTCAGCGGAGCCCCACTCAATGCGCATGACGCCAGAAGCCATGGAGCAGGCGTAAGCGACGAGTACTAGCTTGACGTCCTCTGACAGCAGCGCTAGGTCAGGATGGGACTCTTGCTCGTCCAGCTCGTCAAGCCCCAGGTCAAAAGCTTGTTGCATGGGCTCGGGACCATGTCGGCGTATCAGGTCGGCACGGAAGCCTGTGGCCCGTCGCAGTCGTGCCGCCGTGACGGGCACGTCCTTCTTCGCATAGCGGAGCGGATAGATCACATGACCGCCAAGGATCATGAGCGTCCGCCCCTGTAAGCGCACGGGCGTGGCTGCAGGGAGTGAGGCGAGGCCGACTTCCAGTTCTTCGTACTGCGCGGCGTACAGACCGTGCCCGTATGCCTCCAAGGTCTGTGTGTGCACCCCCTCATGGCCGTTACGGGCTCGGGCATGTGCACGAACCAAGCTGGAAGGGATCAGGTCGGCCAAGGGTCCTGCGGTGTCACCGAAGGTCCTCTCGGCCCACCCTGTCACGGTTGCCATGGCCTACCGCCCCCCTCTTTGTGGCACCTGAGTGTCGAGCAGCGTGCAGCAGAACCGTGCAGGCTGGGGGTGAGCTACGCAAGAGGGCATACGGAGCGTGGAGAGGCGCACGGTGGCCTGAATCGATCGGGTCTGGGGGCAGGTGGATGTCAGCAGCGGGCCGTACGCTGCCGCCATGCACAAAGGAGCGATCACGCAGGAATCCATCCTCAAGGCCATTGCTGAGTATGACGAGTTAGGCCGGGATGCGTTCCTGGCAAAGTACGGCTTTGGCGAGGCGCGCTCGTACGTCGTGGTGCACGACGGGCAGGAGTACGACTCCAAGGCCATAGCTGGGGTGGCCCACCACTGGGACCAGGGGCGACCTCTTAGGCCTGATGAGTTCAGCGGAGGCAAGGAGCACGCCGCGGCGTGGCTGAGGCGGGCGGGCTTTCAGATCAAGGCCGTCAAGAATCCCGATTGGGTTCGGGACGAGATCATTCTTGCCTGTCAGCTTGTGATGGAGAACGGCTGGAAGGGGCTGGATGCTCAGGACGCGAGTGTGGTTGAGCTGTCCGACCTACTCCAGTTGCTTCCGATCCATGTCGAGGCGGAGCGCAACGAGAAGTTCCGTAACCCGAACGGAGTGGCGCGCAAGACGTTCGACATCGCCACTCGCCACCCGGACTACCGGGGGAAGCCCACCAACGGCGGCGCGCTGGATGTGGCTGTGCTGCATGAGTTCCTTGCCCGACCGCAGGAGATGACGGAGGCCGCGCGGCTGATCCGTCAGGGGATCGCGACTGGCGAGTTGCAGTCCTTCGCGCCGACTGAGGACGAGGAGTTCGGCGACGACTACAGCGCGCCCGAGGGGCGTCTGCTCATGCGGCGGCACCGGGCGCGTGAACGGAACAAGAGCCTGCGCAAGAAGAAGATCGCTTCGGTTCTTCAGCGTGGCGGACAGCTCGCTTGTGAGGCGTGCGGCTTCGACTTCGAGAAGATCTACGGGGACCGCGGTGCCGGGTACATCGAGTGCCATCACGTTCTTCCGCTCCACGTAGCGGGGGAGGGCCGTACCAAGCTCAGCGATCTCGCCCTCATCTGCGCCAACTGTCACCGCATGATCCACCGGCGCGCGCCATGGCCGACTCCTGCGGAGTTGCGAGCCTCGATAGAGCAGAAGCACGCTGACGACAGGCGCGCCGCAGTGGCTTTGACGCGACCGCGCAGGGCAGCCGACGAGCAGATGCCTAACCCGTGAGCTGACATCCACGGCCGACATCAACGTCGGCGCACAACGGCAGCCCCGGAGAGCCCTGGACGGCAGCCGCGACCGGGCCCGCCAGGGCCCTCAACTACCTCCGGCCGAACTTACAAAGCAGATGTCGGCGGTTCGAAACCGTCCGCGCCCACCAGTGTCCACCGTCAACGCCCCCGCAGCGAGCCGCTGCGGGGGCGTTGACGGTGGGTGGGGACAGGAACGGTGGGCGGCGACGACAGCCGGGGGGTGTCGTAACAGATGGCGAAAGACCTGGACGGCAAGGCGAACGCAGCGGCCTCCAGCGCGAGTGGGCAGCAGCCGAATCCTCGTGCGGCCCTGCTCTGGTCGCTGGTGCTCGGGCTTCTCCTGGGCTGGGTGGCGGTGGTGATGTTTCCGGCGGCCCAGCACCTGCGCTCCTTCCAGGACGGTGAGCGGGCTCAGGCGACGATGCATACGAGCGGGACGTGCATGCTGGGCCGCTGCAAGGTCGAGTTCGAGGCCGATGGCCGGACCGTCGTGGCGGATCTGCCGGTGGGCAGCGGCGCCGGCAAGCGTTCGGTCGGCGACCCGCTGACCATCCGCCACCGGGCGGACGATCCCCGGACCGTCGCCCTCGAAGGGGATCTCTGGGGCGGCGGCGCAGCCGTGGTGACGGTGCTCTTTGGCGGGGCCGCCCTGCTCTTCCTGATGATGGCGGCCGTGGCGGCGTTCTTCGTGGTGCGGGAGAGGCGCGGGCGTCCGGCGCCGGGCCGCACTCCCCAGGACGGGCAGGAGCCCGGTGGTCACGCGGGACCGTCGGACACTGCCGCTCGCTAGCCCTCATCCCCAGGCCCCATCCTGCAGGTCCCGCACGACACCCTCAGTGGTTACGCCTGGTCCGTCCGTTTCAGCGAGGGTTCGCAGCAGACCCCCAGCAGCGGACCCCAGCAGCAGACTCCAGTAGCAGACCCCCAGCAGCGGACCCTCAGGGGGAGCGGCCCGGAATGGCCGCTCCCGGTCCGGCGTTGTTCAGTGGGTGACCGACAGCACCCGTGGCTCCCCGTACACCCCGTCCGAGCGTGCAGCGGTACGGGAGCGTCTCGTGGCCGAACGCGTCGGAACGGCCGAACAGATGGCGGCGCTGAGCCGCGACTTCGAGGCCATCGTCGAGGCGAACGCCCTGGTGGCCGTCGACGACGAGCACGACCCCGAGGGAGCGAGCACCGCTTTCGAGCGGGCCCACGTCGTGGCCCTGCTGGCGCGGGCGCGCGAGCACCTGGCCGAGCTGGACCTGGCCGTGGAACGGCTGGAGACGGGTGACTACGGATGCTGCGAGGCGTGCGGTGAGCCCATTCCGGCCGCGCGCCTGGAGGTGCGGCCGGCGGCGACCACCTGTGTCGGCTGTGCCACCGGGGACGCGGGCCGCCGCCGTTGAGAGCGTTCCGGCCCGCTCCCGCGCGGCAGCGGGCGTCCCCTCCCGGGATGCGCTCCCGCAGTGCCCAAGGCACCGTGGAGACATGGCCGCGCATCCGCCTGTGATCGTTCATCCGCCCTCCGCGACCGGAGCGCGGCGCGTCACCGTGCACGGGCAGATCGTGGGGCTGGCGCACGGGCGGGGTGAGGTGGCCGCGTTGTTGCGGGCCGCCGGGTTCGCGCCGGGGCCGGACGAGGTCATCGAGCTGGACCGGCCCGGACTGATCGAATGGCGCGGGGGCGATCTCGACACCTGGGCGTGAGTCCGTCCCGCCTTGTGAGCCCGTGAGCCCGTGGGCCCGTGAATTCCTGAACCCGTGAGTCCGTGTGTCCGTGTGTCCGTGACCGTCACCCGAATGGGTGCGTCCAGGTGGCTCGGCCGACGGGCTGCGAGGAACGTCGAAGCTGATCTGCACACACCATCAGCGCAGGTCAGGACCGCAGGCGCCCGCGTCTGCCCCGGCCGAGGAGTCCTCATGTCCCAGTCCACCGCATCCACGCCCGGCGCCTCCCGACCCGCCGCCTCCGGCGACGACACCGGTAACCCGTGGGCCGGCGGCGGAACGCTCTTCGCCGGTTTCCTGCTCCTCGTCGACGGTGTCCTCGGGGTGATCAAGGGCATCGCGGGGATCGCCACCAACGACGTCTACGCGGCGGTCAACGACTACGTCTTCAAGTTCAACGTCACCACATGGGGATGGATCCACCTCATCCTCGGCGTGGTCCTGATCTTCGTCGGCTGGGGCATCCTCAAGGGCGCGACCTGGGCCCGGGCCGTGGGCATCGCCCTGGTCTCCCTGAACCTGATCGTCAACTTCATGTGGCTCCCGTACACGCCGATCTGGGCCATCGTCACCATCGCCATCGACGTCTTCATCATCTGGGCCCTGTGCACCGACCGCTCCAAGCCGGTGTTCTGAGGTGGCCGACAAGGCCGGGACGGGGCTCGTGGACCTCGCCGCCGAGGCGTACGTCTACGGGTCCCCCCTCGTCCACGACCTCTCCATGGTCCGGACCTCGCTCCACGAGGGGTTCGGCGCGATGGCGGCCGCGCCCTTCAACCGGTTCGCCCACTCCGGGCACCTCGCCGACCACCGTACGGAGTTCGTCTCCGTCAACAACGACACCCTCTACTCCGTCGCCCAGCTCGACCTGTCCGGCGGGCCGCTGCGCCTCCACGTCCCGGACACGGGCGGCGCGTACTACGTGCTCCAGTTCGTCGACGCGTGGACGAACAACTTCGCGTACGTCGGCCGGCGCGCCACCGGTACCGGCGAGGGTGAGTGGCTGATCGTGCCGCCCGGCTGGTCCGGCAGCGTCCCCGACGGCGTACGCGGGGTCATCGACGCGCCCACCTCCGTGGTGACCGTCGCCGGGCGCAACGCCTGCGACGGCCCCGAGGACCTGGAGCGCGTCCGGGCCCTCCAGGAGCGGTTCACCCTCACCCCGCTCGACGGCAGGCCCCACCGCACGGGGCTGCCCGCGCCGGAGCCGGGCGTACCGGAGGAGCTGGGCTTCTTCGAGCGGCTGCGGGTGTGGATGGCCGACTTCCCGCCGTCCTCGGCCGACCAGGCGTACCAGGACCGGTTCCAGCCGCTGGGGCTCCTGGAGGAGGGGCCGTCGCCGTACGCGGGCGCCGAGCCGGCTCTCGTCGAGGCGCTGGCGAAGGGGCTGGAGCGCGGGCGGGCCCGGGTCGAGGGGGTCAGCCGCGCCGGGGTGAGCGGCGGCGGTGGTGGGGGCGGGGGCGTCGGTGGGGGCGCTGACGGGGGTAGGAGGCCGGGGAGCTGGGACCTGAACCCGCACCTCTTCGACTACAACCTGGACCACTTCGGCGTGGGCACGATGAACTCGCCGGAGTGGCGGATCGCCGACCGCGAGGACTCCTACCTGGCGCGCGCGGTGGCGGCCCGGATCGGGCTGTGGGGGAACCACGGGTACGAGGCGGTGTACGCCCAGACCTTCCAGGACAGCGAGGGACGGCAGCTGAACGGGGCGCACTCCTACGTACTGCGTTTCCCTCAGCCGCCGCCCGCCGAGGCGTTCTGGTCGGTGACCATGTACGGCACCCCGGACTACTACCTGGTCGAGAACCCGGCCGGCCGGTACTCGATCGGGGACCGTACACCCGGCCTCGTCCACGCGGACGACGGCTCGCTCACCCTGTACGTGTCCCGGGAGCGGCCCGCCGACCCCGAGCGGGCGGCGAACTGGCTTCCGGCGCCCGCCGGGGACTTCCGACCGATGTTGCGGCTGTACACGCCGGGGGCCGCCGTCCTCGACGGGAGCTACGAGATCCCCGCCGTCGAGCGGGTGGGGGGATGAGGGAGGGGCCGTTGTCAGTGGGGCGGTCCACACTGGAGTCATGTGCCGCAGTATCAAGACCCTTCGACCGCCCGCCCTCCCCGAAGAGGCCACCGAGGAGGACATGCGGGCCGCAGCCCTTCAGTACGTGCGCAAGGTGTCCGGCTTCCGTGCGCCCGCCGCGCACAACCGGGAGGTGTTCGACCGTGCCGTCGACGAGATCACCGCAGCCACGATGAAGCTGCTGGACGGCCTGGAGATACGGGGAGCCGCCGCGGGCCGGAGCACCGCCGGAGGCTGAGCCGCCCCGGGAGGAAGCTCAGGGGGAGACCGGCGCCGGTGCCGTGACCGGGGCGGGGCCGCTCGTCTGGCCGGAAGCGGAGCCCGGGACCGTCCGGGACGCCGAGGCCTGTGCGGGCACAGCTCCCGGCGCGGACGGTACAGACGGTATGGACGGCACGGCGGAGCCCTGGAGCGCCTGCGCCTTCGCCTGCACCTTGGTCATGGCGGCCCGTCGGCCGGCCGGCCGCTTCACGACGAACGCGGCCAGCGCGCCCGCCATGAACAGGGCCAGCACCGAGACGGCCGTCCCGAACCAGGTCGAACCGAGCCACCGGCCCCCGAAGTAGCCGAGCCCCACGCTGTAGCCCGCCCAGGCCAGGCCCGCCAGGGCCGACCACGGAAGGAAGTCCCGCACCCTGCGGTGGGCGGCGCCCGCCCCGAGGGAGACCACCGACCGTCCGGCGGGCGCGAACCGGGCGATGACGACGAGCGCGCCGCCGCCCCGGCTCAGGGCGACGCCGAGACGTTCCTGCGCTCGGGTGAGACGGCGTGAGCGGGCGATCGCCCGGTCCAGCCGGTCGCCTCCACGCCAGGCGAGGCGGTACGCGACGAGGTCGCCGAGCACCGACGCGGTGGCCGCGCAGAGGATGAGGACGACGAGCGAGGGCACCTCACCGCTGCCGACACCGTTGACACCGGTGGAGCCCGCGGCGGCCGCGGTGGCGGCGGTGATCACGAGGACCCCGCTGGGCAGCAGGGGCAGAAAGACGTCCAGGAGCACCGAGACGCCGACCACCACGTAGATCCATGGGCTGCTGGTCAGTGCGCCCACACTCTCAAGCACCCGTGTACTCCCCGATCGTGTCAACGCCGCGACGTCGCAGGGGAGCGGCATGGGCGGCAGGTTCAGCTGTACAGCGTACGCGTGAGGGTTCCGCGCAGATCCCTCAGGGTCGGGTGATGTTCCGCGCGTCACGTACACCTCGCGGGCGGTACGCGCGTTAAGGAGGCGAAACGACCGGTACGAGCGAGGAGCGGCAGCGTATGACGGCACGGGCGGACCAGGCGGCGGAAGCGGACCGGGCGGCGGAAGCGGACCAGGCGGCGGGAGCGGCAGGCGAAGGGGGAGGAGGAGCGGCAGGCGAGACGGGCGAGGTGGGCCGGGTACGGAGGCGGCGCCGGGTGCTGGTCGGGGCGGTCGCCCTGCTCCTGCTCACCGGAGGTGTCTCCATCGCTCACGGCGCGGCGGACGGTTCGGGCGGCGCGCCCGGCCCGGACGGCGCAGGGCACGCAGGTCAGCAGGCAGGGCAGCACGCAGAGCAGCACGCAGGTCAGCAGCCAGGGCACGCGGCCCACAGCGCGGGGAAGGCAAGCGGCACCGGAGAGGCGGGCGGGGCCGCCGCAGAAGCGGGCGGGGCCGCTGGGGAGGCGGGGCCGGTCGGTGGTGCCTCGCGGAGCGGTGGCCTCTGGATGCGGGTCGACGGGGTCTTCTCCCCGCCCGGCTCCTTCGTCCCGTCCGACGCCCTGACATACGACACCGGCCTCGTGCCGGCCGCCGCGCGGATCGAGGTCACGCAGTACGCGGACCGGTCCGCCACCCGCGTCTCCACCCGGCTCCGGGGCCTCGTCCCGAACCGCGCGTACGGGATGCACGTGCACACCTCACCCTGTGGAGCCGACCCCGCGTCGGCGGGGCCGCACTATCAGCACCGGACCTTGCCCACCGCGGACCCGGTCAACGAGGTGTGGCTGGACTTCCGCACCGACCGGAACGGTGACGCCACGGCGGAGGCGCGGCACGACTGGGGGTTCCGCGACGGCGGTGCCCGGTCGGTGATCATCCACGATGTGCAGGGCGGCGCGGGGAAGCGGGTGGCCTGCTTCACGGTGCCGTTCTCGGCGTAGGGAGTGCCAGGACGGGGAGTACGGGGAGTACGGCGGTGCCCCGTCCCCGCGCGACCGTCGCGCGAGGAGCGGGGCACCGTACCGTCCGGGGGCCCGGCCACCGGGTCGGCGCCGGTGGGGGCTCTGCCGGAGTCCCGGGAAGTGTCTATGTACCGATGTACCGATGTATCGGCGTACCGATGTACCGATGTACCGGCGTATCGACGTACCGCCGGTACCGGTGTGCGTCAGACCGATACGGCCGGTGACTGCTCCCGCCGGGTCTCGTCGGCCGGGGCCTGCGTGTTCCGCTCCTTGAAGAGCCGGTCCAGGGCCAGGGCGCCCGGGCCGGTGAAGACCAGCAGCAGGAACGCCCAGCAGAAGATGGCCGATGTCTCGCCGCCGTTCTCCACCGGGGTGAGCGCCTCGGGCTGGTGGACCACGAAGTACGCGTAGGCCATCGAGCCGGAGGCCAGGAAGGCGGCGATACGGGTGCCGAGGCCAAGAGCCACGAACGTGCCGCAGACCAGCTGGATCAGGGCGGCGTACCAGCCCGGCCAGGCTCCGACCTCCGTGTCCCGGCCGTTGAACACTCCGAAGAGGGAGGAGGCGCCGTGGATGGCGAAGATCAGGCCGATGACGAAGCGGAAAAGGCCGAGTGCGTAGGGCTGGGCCGCGTTCAGGCGGATGAGCATGGGGGGTGGCTCCTTCGGTCTGGGTGGGGACGTGAACCGACTGAGCGCCTCAGGTTAGGGACACCTCACTAGTACTTGCAAGTTCAACATTTGGTCGTGTGGCTGAAAATCGTCTAGCTCTCGCCGGTGAGTGAACGCTCAAGAACGCTCCTTAGCTGGTCGTCCCTGCCGATCGACTTGGCCTGGACCAATGTCAGCGCAGAGTTCCGGCCATGTAACGTCAACGTCATGAGCTGATTGCCGAACCAGGGGCCGCCCACCCTGCTCCAGGTCACCGGTGAGCGCTCCGTACGTCCGTGGCGCGTCAGCATCCGGCCGATGCGCCGGCCCGCCCGGCTCCAGCCGAAGCGGAAACCCAGCCGGATCGACCGGGGCACCGCGTTGTGCGCGGGCGAGCACGTCAGCTGGAGGACGCGGGCCTCCGGGGCGCCGCCGGGGGTGGACACGGGCCAGTGGGGCTCGGCGATGTAGGCGTGGTGCACGTCCCCGGACAGCACACATACCGTCGCCGGGGCGTCCGGCCCGCTCCCCGCCCGGCGGAGCAGCTCCGTGAACCGCCCGAAGGAATCCGGGAACGCGGCCCAGTGCTCCAGATCGGCCGCGCGGCGCAGCCGCTCGCCGAACCGGGCCCACCGCCTGCCCCGGGAGCCCGAGCACAGGGCCGCGTTCCAGGTCTCCGCGTCGTGGACGAGCGGCGGCAGCAGCCACGGCAGCGAGCTGCCGATCAGGACGTGGTCGTACGCGGAGGGGTCCGACAGCACCCTCTCGCGGAGCCAGCGGGCCTCGTCCTCATCCAGCATCGCCCGCCGCCCCTCGTCCAGGACGCGGGCCGCCCGGGTGTCGACCATCAGCAGTTGTACTCGGCCGAAAATGCGCTGGTAGCTCCAGCGGGTCCGGGCGGGATCCGCGTCGGTCTCCGCGGCGAACCGGCGCAGCGCCTCGGTGCCGTCGGGGGAGGCGCGGACCGCCGCGTACACGGGGTCGGCGGCCAGTTCGGCGGGGGAGAGGTTGCCCAGGTGCTGGTAGACCCAGTACGACATCAGTCCGCTGACGATCCGTTCGTGCCACCAGGGCGTGGCGCGGATCTGCTCCTGCCAGGCGGCGCTGGTGTTCCAGTCGTCGATGACGTCATGGTCGTCGAAGATCATGCAGCTCGGCACGGTGGAGAGCAGCCAGCGGACGTCGGGGTCGCGCCACGATTCGTCGTACAGGCAGGTGTACTCGTCGTAGTCCGCGACCTCCGCGCCCGGCGGCTCGCGCAGATCGCGCCGGGCCGCGAGCCTGCGCCGCGTCGCCCCGGACGTCTCGTCCGCGTACACCTGGTCGCCGAGCAGGAGGAGTACGTCGGGGCGTTGAGCGGCCGGGTCGGCGGCGAGGTGGGCGGCCAGGGTGACCAGCGCGTCCGGGCCCGCCGGGTCGTGGCCGGTACCGGCACCGGGGGAGGCGGCCCAGCGGCACGAGCCGAACGAGATCCGGAGCTCGCGCGGTTCCTGGGCCGACGGGGGTGTGGTGATGGTGCTGGGCGGGTGGCGGGAGTCCTCGGGCGGCCAGACGCGCCGGCTCCCGATCCGCACCTCGTACGTCGTGGTCGAGCCGGGCGTCAGCCCCTCCACGACCACCAGCGCGTAGTGGTGCCCGGCCACCGCGAAGGTCGGGGCCGCCCCCGAGGCGCCGTCCGCGCACCGGACCTCCACGGTGCACGGACGGCTCGCCTCGGCCCAGACGGTCGCGGTGGTACCGGACTCCTGGTCGACGTACCGCAGCAGTGGCCCCAGACGCAGTCCGGCCATGTCGTGCCCTCCTCGCGCCTCGCTCCTCGCGCCTCGTGCTCACGTCACGGATGGGCTCCGTAACGTACAGAACGACGAGGAAGGGCGCACGCGTTCCGGCGGGCCCGTGGCCGGGTCGCGGTGGCCGGGGTGCGGTCGCCGGGTCGCGGTGGCCGGGGTGCGGCGGGGGCGTCGGCCGGTCGGTGGGTGCGGTCAGCAGCCGTTGAGTGCTGTCTGCAGGGCGCTCTTCTCGTTGGCGTCCACGCTCAGGCCGTAGTAGTGCTTCACGTGCACCCATGCGCGGGCGTAGGTGCACTTGTACGCGGCGCGCGGGGGCATCCACTTGGCCGGGTCCTTGTCGCCCTTGGCCTGGTTGACGTTGTCGGTGACCGCGATGAGCTGGGGGCGGGTCAGGTCGTTGGCGAAGGACTGCCGTTGGGCGTTGGTCCAGCTGCTCGCGCCGGAGCGCCAGGCCTCGGCGAGCGGGATCACGTGGTCGATGTCGACGTCGGAGGCGGCGCTCCAGGTGGCGCCGTCGTACTGCGAGTACCAACTGCCGCTGACGGCGGCGCAGGAGGCGTTCTGCTGGACGTTCGTGCCGTCGCGCTTGAGGACCACCTCGCGGGTGTTGCAGGTCCCCGACTGGGTGATCCAGTGCGGGAACTTGTCGCGGCTGTAGCCGCTGGACGAGCCCTCGGCGCCGACGGTGAGCTGGCCGAGGTAGGTGCGTGCGGTCGCCGCGCTGACCGGGGTGGGGAGCGCGGCCTGCGCGGTCGGGGCGGTGAGCAGTACGGAGGTGGCGGCGAGGGTGGCGGTTGCGGCGACGAGTGAGCGACGCGCGTAGATACCGGACATGCGAACTCCCTTGGCGTGGGGGGTGCTTGGGCGGGCGGCATGTGGAGCCCGACCAGCGTGGCGGCGCCAGGTTTCGGTGGGGTGGGCACCAGGTAACAGCGTGACGACATGGGCATGTCATATCAAGGGGTGTGACGGGGTCCGTGGAGGTGAACCGACCGCCGGGCGTGCGGGGGGAGTTGAACCGTCGGTCCGTCTGCCGGGGGTGCGTCCGTCAGTGGGTGTGCCGGGGGCGTGCCGACGGCCGGGCGGTTCTATCGTTGCCGCGTGCTGCTTCCCGTCTCACCGGCCCTCGGGGTCGTCCTCGCCGGTCTGCTGCTCTTCGCGGCCGCCGTCGCCGCGCGGGCCCGGCTGGGGCGCTCCCGCGAGATCCTCGTGGCGGGGGTACGGGCCGCGGCCCAACTCGGCGCGGTCTCCCTGCTCATCGGCTGGGTGGCCCGCCATCTGGGGCCGCTGCTCGGCTTCGTGGCGCTGATGTTCGCCGTGGCGGCCTGGACGGCGGGGCGCCGTATCACCCGCAACCGCACCTGGTGGTGGGCGGCCGTGCCGATCGCGGCGGGGGCGCTCCCGGTGGTCGGGCTGCTGCTGGTCACCGGGCTCGTGCCGGTCCGGGGCCTGGCGCTCATCCCGGTGGCGGGCATCCTCATCGGAGGGGCGCTCACCGCGACCGTACTCGGTGGGCGGCGCGCGCTGGACGAACTCACCACCCGTTACGGGGAGGTGGAGGCGGGGATGGCCCTCGGGATGCTGGACCGGGACGCCCGGCTGGAGATCGTGCGGCCCGCGGCCTCGGACGCGCTGCTGCCGGGGCTCGACCAGACGCGGACGGTGGGGCTCGTCACGTTGCCGGGGGCGTTCGTGGGCATGCTGCTGGGCGGCGCCTCACCGGTGGAGGCGGGTGCCGTGCAGCTCTTCGTCCTGGTGGCGCTGATGGCGGTGCAGGTGGTGGCCGTCGCGGCGGTGCTGGAACTGGTCGCGCGGGGGCTGCTGCACCGGGAGTGAGAGCGGGGCGGGCTCAGGCCCCGCTGATGTGCAGGCGGATCCGGCCGTCCTCGGCCGCCTCCACCCGTACCCGCGTCAGGTCCTCGACGTGCACGTCCGGTGCCAGCGCCGCCGCGCGCGGGCCGACGCCCATGACCCGCATCCCGGCCGCCCGGCCCGCCGCGATGCCCGCCTCGGAGTCCTCGAACACGATGCAGTCCGCCGGGTCGAAGCCCAGCTCCGCCGCGCCCTTGAGGAAGCCCTCGGGGTCCGGCTTGCTGGCGCCGACCTGCTCGGCGGTGACGCGGACGGCGGGCATCGGCAGTGCGGCCGCGCCCATCCGGGCCGTCGCGAGGGCGCTGTCGGCCGAGGTCACCAAGGCGTGCGGGAGGTCGGCGATCGCGGCCATGAACGCTGCGGCGCCACCGATCGGGACCACGCCGTCGACATCGGCGGTCTCCTCGGCGAGCATCGCGCGGTTGTCCGCGTAGTTCTCCTCGACGGGGCGGTCCGGGAGCAGGACGGCCATCGTGGCGTACCCCTGACGGCCGTGGACCACCTTCAGTGCCGCCTCGGGGTCCAGTCCGTGCCTGAGGGCCCAGCGGCGCCAGCAGCGCTCCACGACCGCGTCGGAGTTCACGAGGGTGCCGTCCATGTCCAAGAGGAGGGCGCTTGCGGTGAGGACGGTGGCCGACATCGGCTGGCTCCAGAACGCGGGGGGATGGTGGTGCGGTGACGCGGGGGTGCTCGGTACAGCGGGGTGCTCAGTACGGCGGGGTGCTCGGTACAAGAGCAGCCCCGCCCGCCGGTCAGGGAGTGCGGGCGGGAGCTACTTTGT
Source organism: Streptomyces sp. NPDC059452 (assembly GCF_042750035.1). Lineage (NCBI taxonomy): Bacteria > Bacillati > Actinomycetota > Actinomycetes > Kitasatosporales > Streptomycetaceae > Streptomyces > Streptomyces sp. NPDC059452. The sequence continues at coordinate 211,834 of NZ_JBHYVE010000001.1, read as the reverse complement.
TCCACGAACATACAAAAACCTGGGCCGGAAAGCCAATCCCGCAGGTCCGACCCGTAGGTTCGCCCCCGCCTGAAGGGCTCGGGGTCCGCCCCTGCCTGAAGGGCTCGCGCGGCCGGTCAGTCGCGCCCCCGCCCGGTCGTCTCCGCCTCCAGCGCGCGCCGGGTGTTCGGCCCGTACACGCCGGGTGGGTCGCCCTGGATCGCCTGATACGACTGGTAGATCCTTACGCCGTTCATCACCTGGTGGTTGAATTTTCCGTCCACCGGGCCGCCGTACAGCCATACCTCCATGAGCCGGTTCTGCAACTCGGCCACCTGCGGGCCCTGGTCGCCCTGGCGCAGAGAGGAGGGGGCCAGCTCCGCGGGCGGGGCGGCGGACGGCGGGACCGGGTCCGGGCTGCCGGTCTCCGGTGCGGACGGGGCGCCCGCGCTCGGCGTCGCCGGGGCGGAGGCGGTCGGGCTGGGCGACGCGCTCTCCGAGGGCGAGGCGGAGGGGGACGGCGAGGCGGACGGGGTGGAGGGGGTGGGTGAGGCGGATGCGGTACGGGAGGGAGCGGCCGAGGGGGAGGGGGACGGGGCGACGGAGGCCGCCGGTTCATCCGTCGTGTCCGGGGCGCTCGTGGTCGCCTCCGGCAGCGCCTCGTCCTGGCTCCCGTCCCCGCTGAAGAGCCCCCCGGCGAAGGCCGCCGTGCCGACCACCGCCGCCACGGCCGCCCCCACGGCCAGGGCTGCGAAGGGGCGCCTCCGGCGCGGCTGCACGGGGTCGACGCCCTGAGCACCCGCCCCGAAGGCGGGGTCGGCACCGAAACCGGGGCCCGTACCCATGCCCGTACGAGAGTCCGAGCCCATGCCCGTACGGGAATCCGCGCCCATGTCCGTACGGGAGTCCATGCCCGGGCCTGCGGGGGAGCCCGGGGTGCCGCCCAGATGGAGCGGCATGGTGGCGTCGTCGTCGCCGAAACCTTCCTGCGCGGGTCCACCGGCAGTCGGCCCTTTGGCTCCCCGGGGCCCGTCGGCCCCGGCCTCCTGCGCTCTGCCGTACGTGGCCCCCGCGGCCCCGACGTCACCCGCGGACGCGTCCCCCAGCGTCACGTACGGCCTGATCCGCAGCGGGTCGAAGTCCTCCGCCGCCGCCATCTCCGCCGAGCGGGCGGCGCGCAGCTCGTCCCCCGTGAGCTGCGCCGTACCCGTGTCGGCACCGCACCGGCAGGGCACCCGGTGTTCCGTACCGGGCTCGCTCGCCGTCCGTCTGCCGCACTCCGGGCATGCGTGTCCGGTCATCGTGGGTCCCCTCCCTTGAACTGCCTGCGATTATGCAGCCCGCTCCGGCGAAGCCCAATGCCCCCCGGTACTGCCCGGCAGGACACAAACGGCACTCGGCAGGCCATAACAGGGCAGAACGTCCAGGATGGGGGTGTAGTGGATCAGCGGATCTAGGAGATGTCCATGGCCCAGCAGCTGAGCCCGCCGCCCATGGCCCCCGGCGAGGGACAGTCCCGCCGGACCGTCCTGGTGGCGATCGGCGCGCTGCTCCTCGGCATGCTGCTCGCGGCACTCGATCAGACCATCGTCTCCACCGCGCTGCCGACGATCGTCAGCGAACTCGGCGGCATGGACCACCTCTCCTGGGTGGTCACCGCCTATCTGCTGGCGGCTACGGCCGCGACCCCGCTCTGGGGCAAGCTCGGCGACCAGTACGGCCGCAAGAAGCTCTTCCAGACCGCGATCGTCATTTTCCTGATCGGCTCCGCCCTCTGCGGCATGGCCCAGAACATGCCCCAGCTCATCGGCTTCCGCGCCCTCCAGGGGCTCGGCGGCGGCGGGCTCATGGTGCTCTCGATGGCGATCGTCGGCGACCTCGTCACCCCGCGCGAACGCGGCAAGTACCAGGGCCTGTTCGGTGCCGTCTTCGGCGTGACGAGCGTGCTCGGGCCGCTGCTCGGCGGGTTCTTCACCGAAGCCCTCAGCTGGCGCTGGGTGTTCTACATCAACCTGCCGATCGGCGTCGTCGCCCTGCTCGTCATCGCGGCCGTACTGCACATCCCGGTCCACCGCGAGAAGCACACCATCGACTATCTCGGCACCTTCCTCATCGCCTCCGTCGCCACCTGCCTGATCCTCGTCGCCTCCCTCGGCGGTACGACCTGGGCCTGGGGATCGGCGCAGATCATCGCGCTGGCGGTGCTCGCCGCCGTGCTGCTGGTCGCGTTCGTCGCCGTCGAGCGGCGGGCGGCGGAACCGGTGCTGCCGCTGAAGCTCTTCCGGATCAGGACCTTCAGCCTCGTCGCCGTGATCAGCTTCGTCGTCGGCTTCGCGATGTTCGGTGCGATGACCTACCTGCCCACCTTCCTCCAGGTGGTCCACGACATCACGCCGACCATGTCCGGTGTGCACATGCTGCCGATGGTCCTCGGCATGCTGCTCACCTCGACCGGCTCCGGCCAGATCGTCAGCCGCACCGGCCGCTGGAAGGTCTTCCCGCTCGCGGGCACCGCCCTCACCGCCGCCGGACTGCTCCTGCTCCACCGGCTCTCCCCGGCCAGCTCCACCTGGGAGATGAGCCTCTCCTTCTTCGTCTTCGGTGCGGGGCTCGGCCTGGTCATGCAGGTCCTCGTCCTCGTCGTGCAGAACGCGGTCTCCTACCGGGACCTCGGCGTCGCCACCTCCGGCGCCACCTTCTTCCGCTCCATCGGCGCCTCGTTCGGCGTGGCCATCTTCGGCACCGTCTTCACCAACCGGCTCACCGGCCAGCTCGACAGCGCGCTCGCGGGCCGCTCCCTGCCGCCGGGCGTCGACGCCGACCGGCTGGCGGCCGACCCCCGGGCCATCCAGATGCTCCCGGCCGACCTGCGCCCGACCATCCTGGACGCGTACTCCACCTCCATCACGGACGTCTTCCTGTACGCGGCCCCCGTCGTCCTCGTCGCCTTCGTGCTGGCCTGGTTCCTGCGGGAGGACAAGCTCCGGGGCTCGGTGACCGCCCCCGACACCAGCCAGACGCTCGCCTCGAACCCCGTCGAGCGGTCCTCGTACGACGAGTGCGCCCGCGCACTCTCGGTGCTGGCCACCCGTGAGGGGCGCCGGGAGATCTACGAGAAGATCACCGCGCGCGCCGGGTACGACCTGTTGCCCGCCGCGAGCTGGCTGCTGCTGCGGATCAAGCGGCACGGCACGGTCGAGCCCGCGCGGCTCGCGGAGGTGGCCCCCGTACCGCTGCGGGTGATCACGGATGCGGCCCGGCAGGTGGAGGAGCGCGGGCTGGCCCGGCGCGAGGGGCTCCAGATGATCCTGACCGACGAGGGGGCCGAGGCCGTCGTCCGGCTCTCCCAGGCCCGGGAGGACTCCCTCGCGGAGCTGCTGGGGGACTGGTGGGGGCCCGAGCGCCCCACCGACCTGGTCAAGCTCGTCGCCGAACTGACGGCCGAGGTCAGCGGGTCGAGCAAGGAGCGCCCGCACATGCCGGCCCCGCCGCGCGACCACGCGGCGGACTGGCACCACGACATCGACCACCCGGACCGGCGGGGGCGCGGTCGTCACGGGGACCGGGGCCGGGGCCAGGACGACAGGGATCACCCGGACCGGCGCGGCCACCGGCCCTGAGGCCCCGCCGGGACGGGTCGGTACGGGACGGATCTCCCAGGACGACCGGCCTCGACGCCCCTCTCACAGCTCCTTCGCGAACTCACACCTCCTTCGCGAAGTCACACCCCCTTCGCGAACTCACAGCTTCTTCGCGAACCAGACCTCCGCGTACGGGTTGCGCCGGTGGAAGGCCTCCACCTCCCCGTAACCGTGCTTCGCGTACAGCCCCCGCGCCTCGACCAGGTCGAGACGGGTGTCCAGCCGGAGCAGCCGCACCCCGAGCGCCCGCGCCTCCTCCTCGATCGCGGCCAGCAGCAGCCCGCCGCCCCCCGTCCCACGGAACTCCGGCCGTACGTAGACCCGCGTCAGCTCTGCCGTACCCGGCGCGGCCTCCTCCGTCACCACCAGCCCGGCGCAGCTCGCGGCCTTGCCCTCGTGGCGGCCGACGACGAACTGGCCGGTCGGCGGCAGCAGCAGGTCGGCGCCGTCGTCGGCGAGCCCCTCGGCTATCTCCGCGTCGGTGGCGGGCCGCTGCCAGTAGCGGCTGGCGACCTCGTCGTAGTAGTCGCGGCGCAGCGTCGTCGCGTCGGGGGAGTCGAATCGTTCGGCGGTCACGGTCCAGGCCATGTGGGGCATTCTTGCTCCCGCACGAGCAGTGGGCGACGCGATTATCCCCAGGGGGCAGCAGTGAACCGACCGAAGACCGGCACCGACAGTCGCAGCGGCACTACCACCACCACCGACACCACCACCAGCACTACCGACACCAGCACCATCGACGCCGCAGCGAGGGCCCGGGCCGTCCAGCACCTCGCCGACCGCTGGATACGGGACGCCCCGGCCACCGGGAAGCCGGGGGACGGGGACAGCTTCGTCCGCTCGCCCGCCGGGCTGTGGCTCGCGCTGGCCGCCGTGGCCGCCGGGGCGCGCGGCGGGACCGCCCGGGAGCTGCGGGCGCTCCTCGGTACGGCGGACCGGGAGGCGGCGCCCGCCGTGACGGCGGTGGCCCGGGAGCTGGCGCTGACCGGGGCGCTGGGGGTGGCGACCCGGGTGTGGAGCCGGGTGCCGGTGGAGCGCGCGTACCGCGAGGCGCTGCCCGACGTCCGCTTCGACGCGATGGACCCGGCGTCCGTCGACGCCTGGGTGCGCGAGGTGACGGGCGGGCTGATCGAACGGCTGCCCCTGAAGATCACCGACGAGACCCTCCTCGCCCTGGTCAACGTCCTGGCGCTGAAGGCCCGCTGGGAGAAGCCCTTCGACGCCGGGCGGACCCGGGAGCTGCCGTTCACGGACACGTCCGGGACGACCCGCCCGGTGCCGACGATGACCAAGGACGTGGCGCCCGCCGACGTGTGGGCGGTGGACGGTACGTACGTCGTCGAGCTGCGCTGTGCCGCCGGGTCGGACGGCGCCGGGGCCCGGGTCAGGTTCGTCCTGGGCGAGCCGGGCGCGAGCGCCGGCCGGGTGCTGCCCGCCGGATGGGCGGACCGGGCGGCGGGCACCCCGCCGGAGGCGGACCGGGTGAGCATCGCGCTGCCGCGCCTCACCCTCCGTACGCGCGTCGACGTCACCGGGCAGCTCCCCGCGCTCGGCGTCCTGCTGGCCACCTCCGACGCGGCGGACTTCTCCGGTCTCTCGCCCGTACCGCTCTCCGTCTCCGCCGTCGTCCAGGAGGCCGTGCTGAAGGTCGCCGAGGAGGGCGTGGAGGCCGTGGCGGTGACGGCGGTCGCCATGCGGTTCGGCAGTGCGCCCCCGCAGCCCCGGCGGGTCCTGGAACTCGCCTTCGACCGCCCGTTCGGCATCGTCGTGCTCCCCGCCGACGGCGAGGTTCCGCTCTTCACCGCCTGGCAGGCGGAGACGCCCGTCGACCCGGCCTGAGCCCTCCTCACGCGGCCGCCGCGAGCACCCGACCGCTCCTCCCGTTCCTTCCGTTCCTTCCGTTCCTTCCGATCTCTCCGGACCGGAGAGCCGGACCGGAGAGCCGGACCGGAGTTCTCAGGAATTCTCCGGAACGAAAGCGTGATGGCAGTCAGGCAAAGAGGGGGTTGATTGTGTCTACCTCTTGGGGCAATGCGAGGCTTCATCCGGCACTGCCCCGAGTCGAAGGGGCGGGGCATGGAACGGTGGGAGGGTCGGCGCAGCGTGGCAAAGGCGGATCACAGAGTGCGCGGTGACGCGTTGGCGGACATCAGGACGAGGACCGGGCTGACCCGGGCCCTCCTGTGGCTGGTCGTGGCCGCGCTGGCGGTACGGCAGACGGCGGTGGTGCTGCGGCAGCCGCCCGGTGAACGGCTCCCCGATCTGGAGACCTGGATCGGGGAGAACGGCGTCCTGCGGGTGACGGGCTCGCTGTACGACGGCGGCCGGTTCACCGGTACCCCCTTCGCCGGCCTGCTGCTGAAGCCGCTCACCCTCTCGCCCGGGGCGGCCTCCGGCATCGCGTGGACCTTCGGGACCCTCCTCCTGGTGGCCGCCCTCGGCGTGGTCGCGGCCCGGGCCCTGCCCGCCCCGGTCGGCAGGCGTACGGCGCTGCTCGCGGTTCCGGCCGCGATCGCCCTGCTCCTGCTGTCGCTGCCGGTCCGCAACAGCCTCCACCTCGGCCAGACCAGCATCCTGCCGGTCCTGCTGGTGCTGCTGGCCTGGTTCGTCGTCCGGGACCACCGCTTGCAGGGCGTCCTGGTCGGCCTCGCCGCCGCCCTTCAGCCGATGCTCCTGCTCTTCGCGGCGCTGCTCTGGCTGACCGGGAAGCGGCGGGCCTCGGTGACCGCGGGGGCCGCCTTCGCCTTCTGCACGGCCGCCGCCTGGGCCGCGGTGCCGAAGGACTCGTGGACGTACTGGATGCACCATGCGGCGGGCGCCGGGCTCAGTGAGCGGCCGGACGGCCTCGCCAACCAGTCCCTGCACGGCGTGTTGCTCCGGCTCGGCCTGGAGGGACCGGCGGAGATCGCCCTGTTCCTGGTCCTCGCCGCGGCGGTCACCGTCATCGGCGTGCGCCGCGCGGTCCGGTACGCCCAGGACGGGCAGCTGCTCCTCGCCGTGGCCGTGACCGGGTGCGTCGTCGTGGTGATCTCGCCGACCGCCTGGCAGCACCAGCTCCTGTGGGTGCTCCTCGCGGTCGTCGGCAAGGTCGGCAAGCGCGCCTCCGACCGGCTGGTCTGGCCCGCCGTCGTGGTGCTCGTCCTCACACTCCCCGGCAAGATGCTGCTCCCGAGCATGGGCCCGGTCACTCCCGTACGGGACAACGGGCTGCTCCTCGTGGCGCTCGGCGCGGCCTGCCTCGTCCCGTTCCTGCCGCGCACCTCGCCGTACTGGCAGCGGCCGATCCCCACCGACTACGCGAAACCGGTCGCCGCGCGCTGGAGACGCGTGCCGCTCCTGCCGTTCTGGCGCCGGGTGCTCCACCGCCCCAACCTCCTGCTGGAACTCCTGCTCATCCGCGCCGTCTACTCCGCGTACTCCCAGGTCCGCCTCGCCGCCACCGCCGGCCGCCCCGTCGCCGAGGAGCACGGCCGGCAGATCCACGCCATCGAGCAGTGGCTGCACATCGACATCGAGCTGTGGGCCAACCAGACGGTCGTCCAGATCGCCTGGCTGCGGGAGTTCTTCGACTACTACTACTCGACCTTCCACTTCCTCATCCCGCTGGCGATCCTCGGTGTGCTGTACGCGCGCCGCCCCGCCGACTACCGCTGGGCCCGCTCCTCCATCGGCTTCGCCACCGTGCTCGCGCTCGTCGGCTTCTGGCTCTACCCGCTGGCCCCGCCCCGGCTGATGCCCGGCCTCGGCTTCATCGACACCCTCAACGGGGTCCAGGACTTCGCGAAGCCCGATTACGGGACGCTGACGGGGGTCACCAACCAGTACGCGGCGATGCCGTCGCTGCACTTCGGCTGGTCGCTGTGGTGCGGGCTGGTCATCGTGATCCTCGCCCCAAAGATGTGGATGAAGGCGCTCGGCCTGCTCCACCCGCTCCTCACCGTCGCGGCGATCGTGGCGACGGCGAACCACTGGGTGCTGGACGCGGTCGGCGGGGCGCTGGTCGTCACGCTGGGCTTCGGGCTGACGTACCTGCTGTCGGGTCCGCGCAAGCTGGCGACGGAGCAGGAACAGGCGCAGGAGCCCGACGCGAGGGCAGAGCCGGTGACGGAGCCGGTGGAGGTCCCGGTTGCGGTCCCGGTGGCGGTGGCGAAGGCCGGAGAGCAGCGGTCGGCAGCACGGTCCACCGTGCCCGCCCCCGCAGCCACTCCGGCAGCCGAATCCGTCCCCGCGTCCGTCCCCGCGTCCGAATCCGCCCCCGTGTCCGAGGCCGTCCCAGCATCCGCGTCCGCGCCCGTCCCCGCCTCCGCCTCCGCTTCCGCCGAGGTGGCGGAGAAGGTCGGCGGCGGTACGTAAACAGGCGGCCAGCAGCAGCCCGAAGGGGTGCCGGGACGACGTTCACCGCCGTCCCGGCACCCCTTCCGCATGGATCGCCGCGTCTCCCCATGGTCCGCCCGCCGCGCCCGCCCCGCCACTCGTGCACCCCTGAGGGAGTCCCGGGGGAGCCCTCACCCCCGGGACGTACTCACCTGCAACTGCTTGATCCCGTTGAGCCAGGCCGAGCGCAGCCGCCGTGGGTCATCGAGCAGCCGCAGATCGGGCAGTACGTCGGCGATGGCGTTGAAGATCAGGTCGATCTCCATCACGGCCAGCGACTTGCCCAGGCAGAAGTGCGGGCCACCGCCCCCGAACCCGAGGTGCGGGTTGGGGTCGCGGGTGATGTCGAAGGCCTCCGGGGCGTCGAACACCTCGGGGTCGTTGTTGGCGGAGGAGTAGAACAGCCCGACCCGCTCGCCCTTCCTGATCCGCTGACCGCCCAGCTCCACGTCCTGGGTGGCGGTCCGCTGGAAGGAGACCACCGGGGTCGCCCAGCGCACGATCTCCTCGGCTGTGGTCTTCGGACGCTCCCTCTTGTAGAGCTCCCACTGCTTGGGGTGGGTGAGGAAGGCGTGCATGCCGTGGCTGATGGCGTTACGGGTGGTCTCGTTGCCCGCCACCGCGAGCAGGATCACGAAGAACCCGAACTCGTCGGAGGACAGGTTCCCCTCGCCCTCCGCCGCGACCAACTGGCTCACGATGTCCTTGGCGGGGCACTCCTTGCGGGCCGCCGCCAGGTTCATCGCGTACGCCACGATCTCCATCGCCGCCTCGGCGCCGACCTCCTCGGTGATCGCGTACTCGGGATCGTCGTACGCGGCCATCTTGTTCGACCAGTCGAAGATCTTGGAACGGTCCTCCTGCGGTACGCCGATGAGTTCGGCGATCGCCTGGAGCGGCAGCTCCACCGCGATGTTCGTGACGAAGTCGAACGAGCCGTCGCCCCCGCCCCCGGCCCCAGCCCCGCCCCCGGCCGCTGCCGCCGCGTGCGCGGTCTCCACGATGGAACGGGCCCGCGCCCGCAGCGCCTGCTCCAGCGAGCGCACCGCACGCGGGGTGAAGCCGCGCTGGACGATCTGGCGGACTCGGGTGTGCTCGGGCGGGTCCATGTTCAGCATGATGAGCTTCTGGACCTCGATCTGGTCGCGGCTGATCGTCTCGTTGAAGCGGATGACAGCGGTGTTGGTGTTCGAGGAGAACAACTCGGGGTGTGTGGAGACGTACTTGACGTCCGCGTGCCGGGTGACGGCCCAGTACCCCTCGTCGCCGAAGCCCGAGATGTTGGCGGGCTGAGTGCACCACCACACCGGGGCGGTCTGCCGCATCAGGGCGAACTCCGGGTGCGGGACCCGGGATTGGAGGAGGTCGGGGTCGGTGAAGTCGAACCCGTCGGGCAGATGGGGGCAGGGCATGGGGCACCTCTCCACTCCGGATCCGGCGGCGGACCGTCCGACGGCCGCCGTCTCCTTGCATTCCTGACGCTCCATCAGAAGCTGCCCGCAAGGTAGTAACGAGTTCTACAAGTCGCAAGGCTCCCGGCCCGATTCGTTCCCCGGCGGCCCCGCGCGCGGGCGGTCACCCCGGTGCGGGGGGCGCGCGTAAGGGGTGTACGCGGTGGCTGCACGCCCCTTGCGCAGTCGGCCCCGCGTCACGAGACTGCTTGCATAACTAGAACGCGTACTAGTTCCTTCCGTGGGCGCCGGGACGCCCCCGACGGAAGGGCGAGGAGAGGACGAGCTCATGGCCGCGGAACCCGTCATCGTCGAAGCCGTACGCACCCCGATCGGCAAGCGCGGAGGCGCGCTCGCCAATCTGCACCCCGCCTATCTGCTGGGCGAGACCTACCGTGAACTGCTCGGCCGCACCGGCATCCAGGCCGACTGCGTCGAGCAGATCGTCGGCGGCACCGTCACCCACGCCGGGGAGCAATCCATGAACCCGGCCCGCAACGCCTGGCTGGCCGTGGGCCTGCCGTACGAGACCGCCGCGACCACCGTGGACTGCCAGTGCGGCTCCTCGCAGCAGGCCTCCCACATGGTCGCCAACATGGTGGCCGCCGGGGTCATCGACGTGGGCATCAGCTGCGGCGTCGAGGCGATGTCCCGGGTGCCGCTGGGCAGCGGCTCCAAACACGGGCCGGGCAAGCCCTGGCCCGACGAGTGGAACGTCGACCTGCCCAACCAGTTCGAGGCCGCCGAGCGCATCGCCCGCAAACGCGGCCTCACCCGCGAGAGGGTCGACGCGCTCGGCCTCCTCTCCCAGCAGCGGGCGGCCGAGGCCTGGGCCGAGGAACGCTTCAAGCGCGAGACGTACGCCGTCCAGGTCCCCACCACCGAGGAGGAGCAGGCGGCCGGGCAGGGCATGTGGCGGCTCGTCGACCGGGACGAGGGGCTGCGGGACACCTCGATGGAGGCGCTCGCCGGGCTGAAGGCGGTCATGCCGAGCGCGGTCCACACGGCAGGCAACTCCTCGCAGATATCGGACGGGGCCGCCGCCATCCTCTGGTCCTCGAAGCGGATGGCCCGCGCCCTCAAGCTCAAGCCCCGGGCCCGGATCGTGGCCCAGGCCCTGGTCGGCTCCGACCCGCACTTCCACCTGGACGGCCCGATCGACGCCACCCGGGCGGTGCTCGGCAAGGCGGGCATGTCGCTGAGGGACATCGACATCGTCGAGATCAACGAGGCGTTCGCGTCGGTGGTGCTGAGCTGGGCCCAGGAGTTCGAGGCGGACCTCGACGGCCTGGAGAAGGTCAACGTCAACGGCGGCGCGATCGCGCTGGGCCACCCGGTCGGCGCGACGGGCGCCCGCCTGATCACCACGGCCCTGCACGAACTGGAACGCCGGGACAAGGAGTTCGCGCTGATCACGATGTGCGCGGGCGGGGCACTGGCCACGGGGACGATCATCCAGCGGCTGTAACGGCCCTGGGCTCTCGGGAGCCCTCGCGTCCTCAGGGGCCGGGTCCCCAGGAGCCCAGGGGGCCGTTCACCCCCCGGGCTTCCCAGGCTTCCCGGGCTTCCCGGGCTTCCCGGGCTTCCCGGGCTTCCCGGGCTCCTCGAACCCCACCCGCGCGTCGAACGCCGCCCGCCGGGTCGCCCGGCGCAGCGCCTTCAGCAGCGTCGGGCCGATCGTCAGCGTCAGCACCACCGTGAGCACCGCCCGCCCCAGGTCCCACCCCAGCGACGTCGCCGCACAGTAGGCGAGGAACCGGACCAGGTTCTCGTGGAGCGGGTCGCCCGCCACGAACGAGATGCCCGAGGCAAGACCCGGGATGATCGTCCACCCGTACAGATTCATGATCGTGCCGTACGCGAACGCCGCCACGGACCCGTAGACCGCGAGCATCGCCAACTCGGCCCGGCCGCGCAGCCGGTCCGGGCCCGGCAGCAGCCCCGCGCCCATCGTGAACCAGCCCATCGCCAGCATCTGGAACGGCATCCACGGCCCCACCCCGCCCGTGAGCAGGGCGGACGCGAACATCGTCACCGAGCCGAGGACGAAGCCGAAACCGGGCCCCAGCACCCGCCCGCTCAGCACCATCAGGAAGAACATCGGCTCCAGGCCCGCCGTGCCCGCCCCCAGCGGGCGCAGCGCCGCCCCGACCGCCGCCAGCACGCCGAGCATGGCGACGGCCTTGGCGTCCATGCCGGACTCCGAGATCGTCGCCACCACCACCGCGACCAGCAGCGGCAGCAGCGCGGCGAACAGCCACGGCGCGTCCTGCGCATGGGCGAGCCCGGAGTCGGCACCGGCCAGCAGCGGCCACCCGAAGGCGACCACCCCGATGGCGCTGACCAGCACCAGCGCGGCCACCGACTTCGGCCCGAGCCGCACGGGCCGGGGGGCCCGTTGCCGTACGCCGCTCACGCGCCCGCCTCCAGCGCGCCGCGTACCTGGGAGACGGTCAGCCACTCCTGCGGGGCCAGGATCTTCGCGGTCTGCGGGGCGAAGGCGGGGGAGGAGACCACCACCCGGCCGGTCGGGCCGTCCGCGACGACCTCCCCGTCGGCGAGGATCACCACCCGGTGGGCCAGCTCCGCCGCCAGCTCCACATCGTGCGTGGCCAGGACGATCGCGTGCCCCTCGGCCGCCAGCGACCGCAGTACGCCGACGAGCCGGCCCTTCGCCGCGTAGTCCAGGCCCCGGGTCGGCTCGTCCAGCAGCAACAGCGGCGGGCGGGCCGTCAGCACCAGCGCGAGGGCCAGCGCGAGCCGCTGCCCCTCGGAGAGGTCACGGGGGTGCGTGGTGTCCTCGACCCCCGGCAGCAGCTCGGAGACCAGCGCCCGGCAGGTGCCCTCCGCCGCGCCCGCGTCCCGGTCGGCGGCGGCGCACTCGGCGGCCACCGTGTCCGCGTACAGCAGATCGCGCGGCTCCTGCGGGACCAGGCCGACCCGGCGGACCATGGCGCGCGGATCGGTACGGGCCGGGGCCAGACCTCCCACGCGTACGGAACCGGACGTGGGCTCGACCATGCCGACGAGGGCGTTGAGCAGCGTGGACTTACCGGCCCCGTTACGGCCCATCAGCGCCACGGTCTCACCGGGCGCCACGGTGAGCGTGACCCGCCGCAGCGCCTCGATCCGCCCGCGCCGCACGCTGAGCGCATCGACCCGGGTGACGGGATCGGCGGCGGGCGCGGGGGCTTCCACGGCCTTCGTACGTCCCAGGAGCCGGGCGATCCGACCGGGGCGCGGCCCGCCCGGCACCGGCGCGACCGGCACACTCCCGGACGGCCCCGGCGGCGCGGGCACTTCGGCGGACGCCAGCCGAGCCCGCAGCTCACCGGCCCCGCGCCGGGCGTCCCGTACGGACAGTGGCAGCGGGTCCCAGCCCGCCAGCAGCCCCAGCTGGGCGACCGGCGGCCGGACCGGCGACACCTTCATGATCTCGGCGGGCGGCCCCAGCACGGGGGCGGCGCCCGGCGCGGGCAGCAGGACGACCTGGTCCGCGTACTGCACGACCCGCTCCAGCCGGTGCTCGGCCATCAGGACGGTCGTCCCGAGGTCGTGCACCAGCCGCTGGAGTACGGCGAGGACCTCCTCGGCCGCCGCCGGGTCCAGCGCGGACGTCGGCTCGTCGAGGACCAGCACCTTGGGGTGCGGGGTCAGCACCGAACCGATCGCCACCCGCTGCTGCTGGCCGCCCGAGAGGGTTGCGATCGGCCGGTCGCGCAGCTCGGCCAGGCCCAGCAGATCGAGCGTCTCCTCCACGCGTCGGCGCATGACGTCCGGGGCCAGGCCCAACGACTCCATGCCGTAAGCGAGTTCGTCCTCGACCGTGTCCGTGACGAAGTGGGCCAAGGGGTCCTGCCCCACCGTGCCCACCAGATCGGCCAGTTCACGCGGCTTGTGGGTGCGGGTGTCCCGCCCGTCCACCATGACCCGGCCGCTCAGCACCCCGCCCGTGAAGTGCGGCACGAGCCCCGACACCGTACCGAGCAACGTCGACTTGCCGACCCCCGACGGGCCGACGAGCAGCACCAACTCCCCTTCCGGGACCGCGAGATCGACGCCGGACAGGGTGGGCCGGTCCGTCCCGTCGTACCGAACGGAGACCTGCTCGAACCTGATCACGCCTGCTCCTTGCTGCGACGGTCATGCTCTTCGAAGCCCCGGTCGTTCTGTGCCGACGGCGGTACGGGGGCGGCGTCCCGGGCCGACGGCGGTACGGGGGCGACCAGCGCGGGCAGCAGCCCCACCAGCACAGCGGCGGCGGGCCACAGTGGCAGCTCGGGCGCGGTCAGCGGTACGACCCCGGGGTGCAGCGCCTCCGGATCGACGGAGCCCGCCCAGATCATCGCGGCCGCCACCACCGCACCCGACCCCGCCACCAGCCACGCCCGCACACCCCACCGGTCCGGGCGGTACCGGGTGCGCACCGAGCGCCGCCCGCCCAGCCGCAGCCCCGCCATCGCCGCGACGAGCCCCGCCAGCAGAACCGGCAGCCCGTACACGGCCCCCTGCGCGGCCAGCAGCCCATAAGTCCCCGCGCACACCCCGAGCAGCCCGCCCAGGGTGAGGACGTTGGTGGTGTGCCGGACGGCGGGCGGGACCTGGGCGGTACGCCCGTAACCGCGCGCGTCCATCGACGCGGCCACCGCCACCGACCGCTCCAACGCCCCTTCCAGCACCGGCAGTCCGATCTGTGCGACGGCCTTCACGCCACCGGTCGGCCGTCCCCGCAGCCGCCGCGCGGTCCGCAGCCGGACCACATCGGCGACCATGTTCGGGGCGAACGTCATCGCGACGACGACGGCGACCCCGGCCTCGTACAGCGCGCCGGGCAGCGACTTCAGCAGCCGGGCCGGGTTGGCGAGCGAGTTCGCCGCGCCGATGCAGATCAGCAGGGCGGCCAGCTTCATCCCGTCGTAGAGCGAGAAGACCAGCTGCTCCGCCGTGACCCGGCCACCGATCCGCACCCCCTGCGCCCAGCCGGGCAGGGGCACTTCGGGGAGCGTGAACACGGTGTGCGAGCCGGGGATCTGCGAGCCGAGGAAGACGGAGAAGAGCAGCCGCAGCGCGATGACGAAGAGCCCGAGCTTGATGAACGCCCCGTAGGAGCGGGCCCAGGGCGCGTCGGTACGCCGGGCGGCCACCACGTACCCGGCCACGCCGACCAGCAGCCCGAGCAGCAGCGGGTTGGTGGTCCGGGAGGCGGCGGTGGCGAGCCCCAGCGCCCAGAGCCACCACGCCCCGGCGGGCAGCGCGTTGGCGCGGCCCGCCTCGGGCGCGTGCAGGGCACGCCGGAGCAGCCGGGCCGTCCCCGGGGAGTGCGTCATCGGCGCCGACGGGCCTGGAACACGGCGGCGACGCCCAGCAGCAGGACGGCCCCGATACCGACGAGGAGCCCGGCGGAGGGACCACCGCCGCTGTCCCCGTCGCTGTCCCCGTCGTCGGCTGCCGGGGCCGAGGAGGCGGCGGGAGCAGAGGGCTTCTCGCTACCGTCCTTCTTGCCGCCGTCCCCGTCCCCGTCCCCGGACACCTGCTCGCCGCAGCCCGTCTTCGGGTAGCCGGAGATCGCGCAGATCATCGCGCTGCTGTCGTACCGCAGCGGCTTCGCCACCGAGGCGAGCGCCTCCGCGCTGCTGGCGTCCGGGGCGACCTGGGCGCAGGCGGTGCGAAGGGCGGGCGGCTTCTCCCCGGCCGGGGCGTCCTCCGGCGTACCGGGGTCGATCACCAGGGCGACCCGCTTGGAGCCGTCCTTCGCCGGGGTGGACGCGCAGATCGCCCCGAAGTCGGGGGCGCGGCGCGGCTGGTCGGCGTCGGTGGAGTCCTCGCTGACGGAGAACCGGAAGCCCTGGACCGTACCGTCGTCGGGGCGCAGGAGGGACGGGCCCTGGGTGGCGTACTCCCAGTTCTTGCCGTTGCCCTCCCAGAAGGACCAGTAGCGATACCCGGCGGCCTCGGCGCCGCCCGCCCCGAGGAGGACCGCGGAGGCGGCGAGGAGGGTGGCGAGGAGAACGCCGATCGACGACCGGAGCGGTGCTCCGGACTGTGTGCTCCGCTCACGACCGGTACGCGCGGTACGCGTGTGCCACTCGTCGGCTGACCCGCTCCGCGCGCTCCGCTCACCGATGGCCCCGGTCCGCATCGTCACGGCTGCTGCTTCTTCCGGCGCATGCTGAGCAGGAAACCGATGCCCGCGCCGAACAGCAGACCGATCCCGACCAGCCACCACAGGCCGAGCCCGCCGTCCTCGCTGCTGGTGCCGCTGGTGGGCTGCGTCCCGGTCGGCGTCGCCGAGGGGGCGGCGGTCGCGGCGGGGGAGGGGCCCATCGCGTTCAGCTGCTTGACGAGGTCGACCCCGCCGAAGCTGCGGGCGTCGGCGTCCGTCGCATGCGCGGCGAAGATCAGCTGCGCGGTGGCGGCGGGCCCGCCCTGCTGTGCCCAGTCCTTGGCGTTCTCCTCCAGCCACTTCACCGAGGCGGTGGCCTTGTCCTTGTGCCCGGAGGCGGCGAGGGAGACGACCGCGTCCGCCGTGTTGCCGAAGTCGGGCTGCGGCGCGCTGTCCTCGGCGCCGGGCATCGGGGGCTGGTTGAGGTAGGGGGAGGCGGCCAGGGTCTCGGCGAGGTAGTGGGCGCCGTTCTGCGCGCTCTCCTCGGGGGTGAGGTCGTCGCCCTTGCGGCAGACGGGGTCCTTCACCGCGTTGGCGTTCCCGACGGCCATACCCTTGCCCATCAGCCCGAGCACGGCGGCGGCCGAGGCGTCGGCGTTGGCGACGAGCTCGCCCTTCTTGCCGGGCTGGTAGGCGAAGGCGCCGCCGTCCTTCTTCCCGCACGGGATGGCCAGGGCCTGGAGCGCGGTGTACGGGGTCTTGCCGTCGGCGGTGGTGAGCTCGCTGATCGGGACGCTCGTACGGGCGAGGGCGCCGATCACGACGGCGGTGGAGTTGGCGTCGCTGGGGCTGCCCGCGTTGTACCCCCAGCCGCCGTCCTCGTTCTGGATGGACTTCAGCCAGTCGGCCCCGTTGTTCGCCGCGTCGCGGTGCTGGTTCAGCTCGACGAGCGCCTGGACGGCGGCGGCGGTGGCGTTGGTGTCCATCACGGTCGACGCGTCGCACGGCTTGGAGGTGTCGCGGTACGAGGCGAACGCACCGCTGTCGCACTGCTGCGCCACCAGCCAGTCCACGGCCTGGGTGGACGGTGTGGCGTACTCGATCTTCTGGGCGAGGAAGGCCAGCGACTGCCGCCAGACCCCGTCGTACGTGGGGTCCGTGGTGCCGTAGAGCCCGGGCGGCAGCTCGGCCGACGGGGAAGGGCTCGGTGCGGCGACCGCGACGGGCGCCACCGCGAGGGGTGCGGCCGCGCCCAGAAGAACGGCGGTGGTCGCGAGCGCGGCTGCGCTGCGGCGTACGGTCATGACGGGGTGGGCCTCTCCTGCGGGGGCCGGTCCTCCCGGGCGGCGTACGAGGCCACCGGGCTCCGGCCCCGTATGCCTCGACGGTGCCGGCCACCGGGGGGTCCGGTGGCCCTGGGGCCTGTGGTCACACTGCCCCTGGCCGCCCACGCTCCGCGGACAGGGCGTTCCGGCTGCCGTCGGGCTCGACGGGTTCACGGCTGGGGTCCGGTGCCGGGTTCGCACCGGCTTCCCCCTGTACGGGCATGATGACGACCTGCCCACTCTACCGGGCCGTAGCCCAGCTCCCGAGGGTGGCAGACCGCCCGCATCGTCCGAAGGGAGCAGTGCCCGGGCTCGTCACACCGGGTACACGCGATGCCGGTGCCTGGGCTCGTCACACCGGGTGCACGCGATACCAATGCCCCGGGCTCGTCACACCGCGATGTACGTCACCGGGTCGCTGCCGCCCACCGCCTCCGCGCGCCCCAGCTTCACCAGCCGCCGCAGATGGGCCTCGGCCTCCGACACGGCGATCGACCGCGAACCGTGCGGGATCTGCTCCCAGGGCCGGTTCCACTCCATCCGCTCGGCGAGCTGCCACGGGGTGAGCGGCGTGGCGAGGAGCGCGAGCAGCCCGGTCAGCCGCTCCTCGTGATGGCCGAGCAGCTCCCGTACGCGCCCGCCCGCATCGGTGAACGCGTGCTGGTGCGCGGGCAGCACCTCCGCCACCCCGAGCCGCCCGATCCGCTCCAGCGAGGCGAGGTAGTCCCCGAGCGGGTCGGTCACCTCGGTCTCGTCGGGGTCCTCGTACAGCCCGATGTGCGGACTGATCCCGGGCAGCAGGTGGTCCCCGGAGAACAGCCGCCCGTGCCCCGGCAGATTCGCCGGATGCCGTTCCTCCAGATGGAGGCAGACATGGCCCGGGGTGTGGCCGGGGGTCCAGACGGCGCGCAGCCGCCGCCCGGCCAGGCCGAGCAGCTCGCCGGGCACGATCTCCCGGTCCGGCAGGGCGGCGCGCAGCCCGGGAAGCGTTCGCAGCCGGCCGCTGCCGCGGGCGGCGAGCAGCGGGGCGAGGTGGTCCTCGGGGGCGCCGACGGCGGCGAGCTTGTGGGTGAGGTAGTCGAGCCAGGTGGAGGGCCCGGCCTCCCGGGTGCGGCGGACGATCGCGGTGTCCGCCTCGTGCATCGCGATCCAGGCCCCGGACGCCTCGCGGACCTGGCCGGAGAGCCCGTGGTGGTCGGGGTGGTGGTGGGTGATGACGATGCCGTGTACGTCGGTGACGGAGGTGCCGAGCGCGGCGAGCCCGGCCACCAGCGTGTCCCAGGAGGCCGGATCGTCCCAGCCGGTGTCGATGAGGACGGGGCCCCGGTCGGTGTCGACGAGGTGGACCAGGGTGTGGCCGAGCGGGTTGTCCGGGATGGGGACCTTGATGCTGTGGACGCCTCCGCCGTGGTCGGTCACCTGCGTCACCTGCGTCATGGGCTTCCCATCTCTGCTCGGCGGCGTGCGCTGTCCCCACTGTAACGAGAACTCGTTCCAGTGGTAGCCCGGGTCTACCAATTCTTCGACGCCTGTCCGGTCCGGGTGCGGTCCGCACCGTGGACTCCTGGAACAGGAACTGGTATCAGTTCTGACGAACAGTCAGTTTCAGTTGGGCGTGCGCGTGCGGGGCCACGGGAGGCAACAGCCATGACGGAACCTACGGAGCTTGTGGAACACGGACACCTGTTCATCGGCGGGGAGTTCACCGATCCGCTCGGCACGGACGTCATCGAGGTGATCTCCCCGCACACCGAACAGGTCATCGGCCGCGTCCCGCACGCCTCCGAGGCCGATGTGGACCGGGCGGTCGCCGCGGCCCGCCGGGCCTTCGACGAAGGCCCCTGGCCCCGTATGTCGCCGGACGAGCGGATCGCGGTGATCACGCGGATCAAGGATGCCTTCGCCGTACGCCACGAGGAGTTCGCCCGCCTGATCAGTGCCCAGAACGGCACCCCGTACAGCGCGAGCGTGATGGTGCAGGCGCTGGCCGCGATGATGGTCTGGGACTCCGCGATCACGGTGGCGCGCACGTTCCCGTACGAGGAGCGGCGCGACGGCGTCCTCGGCCCGCTCCTGGTCCGCCGAGAACCGGTCGGAGTGGTGGCGGCGGTCGTCCCGTGGAACGTCCCCCAGTTCACGGCTGCGGCGAAACTGGCCCCCGCGCTGCTGGCAGGCTGCACGGCGGTCCTGAAGGTCTCCCCGGAAACCCCCTTGGACGCCTACCTTCTGGCGGAGATAGTGAGAGAGGCGGGACTGCCTCCCGGTGTCCTCTCCATCCTCCCGGCGGACCGTGAGGTGAGCGAGTACCTGGTGGCGCACCGGGACATCGACAAGGTCTCCTTCACCGGCTCGGTCGCCGCCGGCCGCCGCGTGAT
Organism: Streptomyces sp. NPDC059452; assembly: GCF_042750035.1. Classification (NCBI taxonomy): domain Bacteria; kingdom Bacillati; phylum Actinomycetota; class Actinomycetes; order Kitasatosporales; family Streptomycetaceae; genus Streptomyces; species Streptomyces sp. NPDC059452. The sequence goes on along the minus strand of NZ_JBHYVE010000001.1, from coordinate 192,586 downwards.
GGAGGTGGCCTCCCGCAACCTGACCCGCGTCACCCTCGAACTGGGCGGCAAGTCGGCGGCGGTGATCCTGCCGGACGCGGACCTGGAGGCGGCGGTCGCGGGCATCGTCCCGTTCGCCTGGATGATCAACGGCCAGGCGTGCGTGGCCCAGACGCGCATCCTGGCCCCCCGCTCCCGCTACGACGAGATAGCGGAAGCGTTCGCCGCCGCCGCAGGGGCCCTCCGCGTGGGCGACCCCCTGGACCCCACCACCGAACTGGGCCCCCTGGTGGCCCGCCGCCAGCAACAACGCTCCCTCGACTACATCCGCCTGGGCCAGGAGGAGGGCGCCAAGATCCTCACGGGCGGCAACGTACCGGCCTCCCAGGAACGCGGCTGGTACGTCGAACCCACCCTCTTCGGCTCGGTCGACAACTCCATGCGCATCGCCCGCGAGGAGATCTTCGGCCCGGTGATCTGCCTGATCCCGTACGGAGACGAGGCCGAGGCCGTCCGCATCGCCGACGACTCCCCGTACGGCCTCAGCGGCAGCGTCTGGACGGCGGACACGGAACGCGGCATCGACATCGCCCGCCGCGTCCGCACGGGCACGTACAGCGTGAACACCTTCAGCCTCGACATGCTCGGCCCGTTCGGCGGCTACAAGAACTCCGGCCTGGGCCGCGAGTTCGGCCCCGAGGGCTACGGCGAGTTCTTCGAGCACAAGATGATCCACCTCCCCGCCGGCTACCGGGAGTCCTGATGGGCGACCGCTGGCACGTGGAGGTCGACCGCTCGGTCTGCATAGGCTCCGGCATGTGCGTGAACCACGCCCCGACCACCTTCCACCTGGACACCGCCCGCCAGTCCCACCCGTCGGAGGAGGACCACGACGCGGCCGAACAGATCCTCACGGCGGCGGAGGGCTGCCCGGTGGAGGCGATCACTCTGACGTTGGCGGGGTCGGGGGAGGTGGTTTTTCCGCCGGAGGAGTAGCGGGAAATCCGGATGCTCCGAGGCGCTGGCCGCCCGTTTCCGATTTCATCCACTTGGGCAGCCCCAACCCCAGCCCCTGGCTGTCAGGCCGCCGCCTCATCACTGCACGGAGGGACCTCCTGCCATCCCTGACGGCTGCTCAGAAGTACTCGCTCGCCAAGTAGTCGAAGTGCTCTGCGTCCGACTCCGGCAGGAGTTCGCGCTACCACCCTGACTTCGCACCGTCATCGTTTCTGGGTTCTGAATCGACCCGGCATCATCGGGAAACCAGCCCGACACGCGCTGCGGTGAGGGAAGCCTGACCTGCGCGAAAGGTGACCGACGTGCCCTCTGATGTGATGGCTACCATCAATATTCCATCGATGTCGCGCCGGATGGACACACTCTTCTGTGCAGGGGAAACCCACCCCCGGGCGGTCATTCCCTGAACCCCGGTAAAAACGATATAGAAGGTGAAGGAATTGTGTTCTGCTCCTTCCCATTCGGGCCTGATGCGCGTAGGCATCTGTGCTGTCCGGAACCCCAGCGTGATGCTGTCCGCTCGCTCGTCTGCCAGCAGATGAAACAGGTCGCTTCGGTCGAGGTCGGGCTCCTCGTCGTACAGCGCGTAGATGGGTTGCGGATCGTCCAGGAATTGTCCCCAATCAGGTGTGTCCATAGAAAGTTCCCTCGTGTGTTCCGGGTAGAGATGAGAATCTGCGTGCATCGAGGGGATGCAAGAAACTGCGCATCCCTTCGTCGGACCCGGATGCGGTGCGGCGAAAGGAGCTGAGGTGGCCGATGATGAGCGAATCGCTGCAGGTGAAAGTGGAATCCAACGCGGTGCCAGGGACCTGTGTGCGGATTCTCCGGTCGTCCAGCCGTGAGAAGTTGATGTCGACTGGGGTAGCTGGAATCCACCCGTCTAAGATCAGATCGTCCACAGCCAAGAATCTCAGATGAAGCTGGAGAGTGTTGTGGCCATACTTCGACCAGTCAGGTGGTGCGTGATCAGGGTAGGAAGGAAGGTCGATCCGCAAGGTCAGCGTAGGGCCTCGCCAATCGAGATGAAGGGATCTCAACCGTACGGATTGCAGAGGTGGAACAGCGGAGTAGAGAGATTTCAGAGGATGCGGGTTGGCCACGAGATCGATCCAGTGATCTGTCATGGTGACGCTGTCCTCTCTCCTGGCGTCAGTCAGGCCGACGGGGAAGCAGGCAGGCCAGGGGTCAGCCGCTGTAAGCCCTGAGCGGTGCGGCCGACCTGGCGGCCTGCTCGATTTTCGCGCAGTAGGCCGCACGGGCTTCCTCGTCGATCGGCTTCTCGTGTTCGGCGCGCAACCCGGTCCGGCCGTCGAGGCCCTCGCGGAGGATATCGGTGTGCCCGGCATGCCGGATGGTCTCGCCGAGGACATGGACCATGATGGCGAACAGGTTCGTGTGGGTATAAGGCTCCGGCCACCACGGCACATGGCCGGGGGCGTCGAGGGAAAGCTCGTTGATCGTCGCGTCCGAGTGTTCCCATGTGCGCCGGTAGAACCCGATGATCTGATCGCAGGTCTCGTCCTCGGCCGCCCACAGATCGCTACCGTCGGAGTCCTGCCACCGGGGCAGCGGCTCCGGGGAAGGGCGGTCGAAGACCTCGCCGAAGTACCTGGCCTCGACGAAGGCCATGTGCTTGACCAGGCCGAGGAGGTTGGTCCCGGTCGCCGTCAGAGGCCGACGGGCGTCGTATTCGGACAGGCCGTCGAGTTTCCAGAGCAGCGCCTCGCGGTCCCGCCGCAGTCTCCCGTGCAGGTTGTCCTTCGCGAATTCATCGATCATGCGGCATGAGCCTGCCATGGGCTGCTCGTGGTCTCAAGATCCCGTACGTGGTCCGCGGCGACCGGCAGAGCCGAGACCTGGCCATCGCCGCCACCGCAGTGCCCTGTCAGCCGCTGTCAGGCCTCCGTCTCGGTCAGGAGTTCCTGGATATTTTCCTGGACGTACGGCGAGGCCGATCAGCCTGCTCAGCTTGTGTGTGCTGAGGCTGTCGACCGGTTTTTTCGCGGGTTGTGCACAGCCTTGACCAATCCGGTCGCATCGGCAGGAGGGGCGGGCCATTTGATGCCTTCCAGCTCTTCGAGAGACTTCCCTAAGCGCGTGGGCAAACTGCCGGGACCGGGTATTTGCTGCTGAGGGCAGGGCGGATGGGGGCGGTCAGGGGGCCGGTTCGGTCACCGAGAGGCTCAGACGACCTTGAGGGTCTCGGGCCAGCCCTTGGCCGAGGACTTGGTGAACAGGCTCTTGATGTGTGCGGGCTTCAGCTTGATGCAGGCCAGGGACTTGTAGTCGTGGTCACCCTCCCAGCGCCACGGGGAGTCCTTGCCCTTCTTGGGGCCCTGCTTGCCGTTCTTCTGCATCTCGCTGTGGATGAAGAGTTCGGTGCGCTTGGTGCCGTTGCTGCACTTCTTGTCCTGCAGCTTGATGACGTAGCCCTTGATGGCGCTCCCGTTGAAGTTCTTCTTGTGGAACTCGATCTTGTACGAGCCGTTGGGCAGCCAACCCGCGTTGGGCTTGCAGGCGTTCGTGGAACCGTTGCCCGAACCGGCCCGCCACGTGGCGACGGCCTTCTTCTTGCCCTTCATCATCAGGTGCAGCCGGGAATTGCTCGGGTTCTTCTTGTTCTTGACGAACTTCAGGTACTGCTGCGGCTTCCCCGCCTTCTTGCCCGCGGTCGCGAACGTCGCCGCGACTTCGGCCGACTGTGCGGTGGCGGGCTGGGCGGTGGCCATCGACATGCCCGTGCTCAGGAGCACCACGGCCAGCGCGGCCGGTGCGAAGCGTGTGCGGAGGGTCTGACTGTTCATGGAGCAGGTCCCCGTTCTTCTCTGGCTGGTGGGTGGCGGAGTCTCGATCCCGTCACCCGCTGGGCCAGACACTGCCCGTACCGCCGCCCCGGCGCCCGCAGAAAGCGGCGGGACGGGCATACGTGGGACGCGACCCGCCCGAACTGCTGCTATTGCCCTGCCTGGTGGGTCGTGATGGGACGCCCCGGACGTGGGACGGGGCGTCCCTCCCGGCCTGCCGGGCACCTTGAGAAGGCCTCAAACGAGGTGAGGCTCCAGGAGGTGCCGACTCGCGCCGCGCGGGTGGCTCGGCTGTGGGAGGGCCACATCCTGGAGGTGCTGCACGGATTGCCGCCGGAGGCTCCCCAGGGGCGGTACCGCGACCGGAGTTCGACCCTGGTTGCCTTCGCCGGCCGAACGCGAGCGGGCCGTGGCGGCCGAGCTGAGGGCGGCGGCTCGTCCTGCTCGACCGCCACGCGATCAGCGCCCGCCGCGGGCTGATCGTTTCCGGCCCCGGTTTGCACCACTGCCGGTCCGGCTCCGCCCCTGCCCCGGAGAGTCCGCTGACTCCTGCATCCGGCGACTGGCTCGCGCCGACCATCTCAAGCCCAGTTTCCCGCACTGCTATCGCTCCGGCCCACCACTGGTGGTTCGCCAAGCCGCTCCTCGAAAATCTCGCCTGGTCGCAGGTCACTCGCCCGAAGCATTCGAACGTGCCCTCGCTGACGCCAACGCCCTGGGCGGCACGAAACAGACCACACCGGCGCCTCCCCAGGAAGAACCCCTTCACCGGGCATCAGAGCCTGACCCACCGCATCGCCCAAGAAGTTCTCAAAGGAACACAAATCCATACGCTCGCGAAGCGCTACCAGCCAGCCAGGAAACCGACAGATCAGCCTTCCGGCGAGACGCCGTGAAGGCGCCCGGTGCACGAGACCGAAGACACTGACTCCTGGTGACGACTCTGCGCTCGCCGGACTTATCGGCGGGAGCCAGGTCAACAGACGCTGAACGATCGGTACGGCACCGAGGGCAGGTAAGTTGCCCACTCCTTCCGGGTCAGTTCACGTCCGGCCTGCCGGCAGACGGCGGCGTACGGGTCCCGGAGGAAGCCGACGTTCAGCAGCTTCACCCCTGAAGCCGTGGCGATCGCTACCGTCCAGGCATCGGAGGCGAATTCGACGTCGCTGACATTGCCCGACACGTTGACGTTCGTGACAAGCCGGTCTCGGTCGAGGTCCCAGATCAGAACGCGAAATGCTCCGCTCGACAGCACGGCGAACCGTCCGTCGGGCGAGAGGCTGACGTCCCCGTAGCTTTCGTTCTTGTCCAGACCGGCGGTCGCGAGGACTTTGTGGCGACCGTTGCGCGTATCCCACACGGAAAGGCTGTCCGCGGCGGCGACCAAAGTGGTTCCGCCATGGTCGAACGCCAGAGAGCTGGGGCGTCCGTGGCTGCCGTGGAGCACCCTCTTGAGGCGTCCCGTCCGGGTGTCCCAGAGGCGCACGGCTCCTGATTCGTCCGCAGTGGCGACCCTGGAACCTTCGGGGCTGAAGCTCACTTCCCAGACGCTGCTGGTGTGGCCGGTGAGCTCGGCATGTATCGCACCGGAGGCGGTATCCCACAGCAGAGCTTTGGTGTCGGGACCGCTTTTGTTGCCGAAGGCTTGTCCCGCGCTGCTGACCAGCATGGTCCCGTCCGGGCTGAACGCGAGGGAGCCGATGGCCCGGGTGTGACCGCGCAGGGTGCGGATGAGCTTGCCTGATGCGAGGTCCCACAGGTCGATCTCTGCGAGTCGTGGGTTGGAGGCTGCGGTTGCCACGGTGGTGCCGTCCGGGCTGAGCGCGACGAGTTCGCCGGGGTGATCGGGATACGCCTTGACGACTTCGGCAGGCCTGCCGGAACCCCCGGGGTTGCTCCAGTGGACCGTTCCCTTGCGGCCCGTGGTGATCAGACCGGACGCGCCGCGAGTGAACTTCACCCCATGTGGTGCGTCAGCCTGCATCAGCGGCACACGGCCTTCAGGCCGTGCGCGGCTGAGATCCCACAGCTGCACGCCTCGGGAGGTTCCCGCTGCCAGGATCGAGCCATGCGGTTGGAAAGTCAGGCCGATCAAACCTACGGTATCGCCTACGTAGAACTTCGCGACCTGCTTCTTTGTTCTGGTGTTCCAGACAGTGAGAAACCCGTCATAGCCGTCGACGGCGATGAGGCTGCCGTCGGAGTTGACCGTGGGATCGCCGTCCACTTCCATACGGGACATCCGGTTGATGTCCAACGGCCCAATGTGGCAGTCAATGCCGGCGCAGACGATCGTCTCGTCGACACTGTCAGGGCTGGACCATATGTGCTGGATTTTGTTTGCGAAATTGACGGATGACTTCAGCTTTCCGTCGGCAACGTCCCAGCGGTGAACGATGCCGTCATCTCCGCCGGCGGTGAGAACGGTGCCGTCCGCCGCGAAGGCTATTTTGCTGGCTGGGCTGTCGAACCTGGCTTTCTCCTTGCCAGTGGCGACGTCCCACACTCGGGCCTTCCGGAAATCGGCGCTGGCAATCATCTCCCCGTCGGGGCTGAACGTGATGGCGGAGCTGTCGGTCACCTGGTCGAGGACGACCTTGACCGTGGCGGTGCTGGTGTCCCATATCTTGATTCCCTGGAGTGAGTTGGCTGCGAACAGAGCCCCGTCGGGACTGAACGTCACAGAGGAGAAGCCGCCCCCGTACGCGGTCTCAGTCAGGTGGGTCGGTTTCCACGTGTCGGTCCGCCACAGCGTCATCGTTCCGTTGACGGCCCTGGATACCAGCTTCGATCCGTCCGGGTGGAACGCCAATCCGTTCACCCGGCTGAACCGGTCATCGGTCAGTCGGCCGACGGAAGGATCCTGAGAGGACATGGCCATGGCAGCGAACGCCTCGTCGGTGTTGCTCCGCTGCCAGGCCGCGGCCGACAGCAGTCGTGCCAGCGTGCCGTTGGTGCCACGCAGGGCGGTGCTGCTGGCGGCTACGTCACGCGACAACAGCACGGCCTCGTTCTGGGAGCGTGCGAGGTCGGCTCGGTCTGCGGTGTCAAGCGCACGGAAGGCCAGCCCAGCGGCGATGACCACGAGCACCGTCAGTCCGCCGAGCAGACCCTTGGCGAGCCTGCGGCGGCGGCGACCACGGCTTTCGTGCTGCCAGGAGGCCTCCATGAACGCGGCGAGCGCGGGCTCCAGCTCTGCTGAGCTGGTCGGCGCCCGGGCGGCACGTTCGCGCATGGCGGTCAGCCGGTTGCCCCGGTAGAGCAGAGATGTGTCGCGGCCGGACCGCCCCCATGCCTTGGCATCGTCGGCGAGTTGCTGCTCAGCATGTAGCCAGTCACGGTCTGCTTCCACCCATCCACGCAGCCGGGGCCAGGCACGCAGAAGCGCCTCGTGGCTGATGCGGGCCGTGCCGTTGTCGAGGGTGAGCAGCCGCGCTTTGACGAACCGCTCGATCGCCAGTTGCGCGACGTGAGGGTCCGGTATGCCGTGCAGTAGCGCGGAGTGTTCGACGGGGCGGGCGGTGTCGCTGCTGTCCTCACCCACACGTACGAGCCTGGGCAGTATGTGCCGCGTGGCTTCCTGTCCGGCGGTGTCCAGCCCTGTGTACACCTGCTCGGCGGTGGTCGCGACCGCTTCCGCGATTCCACCGGCTGAGTGGTAGCCGGTGATGGAGAGCCGCCATCCGGTGCGTCTACGCCACGTCGCCCACATGGCGTGAGACAGCAGCGGCAGCGCTCCGGTTGACGGCTGTCCGTCGACGGTCGAGCCGAGTTCGTACAGGATGACGTCGGCGAGCCCGTTCTCGAGCTTCAATCCGGCTTTGCCCGCCGGTTTCTCGATCGCCTCGCGCAACTCCTCGGCCGTCATCGGTTCGACCAGCATCTGACGGTCACGAAGCGTTTCGAAGAGTTCGGGGTGCTTGGCCGCCTGCTCGTAGAAGTCCGCTCGCAGTGAGAAGACCACCAGTCCCCGGGGCCGGTTGCCTTTCGATTGCCCGGTAAGGGCAGTCAACGCCCGAAGGAACGCTGTGCGTCCCGAGGGGTCCTGGCCCAGCGTGAACAGCTCCTCAAGCTGGTCGACCAAGACGACGAGCCGCTGGTCCGGACGGTCCGCCAGCAGGCTGTCGACCAGTTCGACCACGTGCCCCGGGTCCTCCCGTAGCCGCTCGGCGGCGTCAGCCGTTGGAGCGTTGAGCTGCACGGCCAGGCGGTGCAGCGGGCTCGTGCCAGGGGTGAGACGGACGACAGGCCAGCCCGCCGATCCCGGCACCTCTGGCAGTCCGCCGTTTCGTAATGCGGCCAGCAGCCCGGCGTTGAGCAGCGAGCTCTTGCCCGAGCCTGAAGGGCCGACCAGTATCCATGGACCGGACTGCTCGGGGCTGCCGACGGATGACGCCACCGCGGCGAGAATCCGCTTGGTCATCCGCCCACGCCCGAAGAACAGGTCGGCGTCGTCGATTCCGAACGCCTCAAGCCCCGGGTAGGGGCAACGGCCGGGTGCGGGCTCCGGCTCCTCGGCCGGCTCCGCCTGTGCCGGTATGGCCGGGTTCGGTGCGATGACCAGGTTGCCGGCGCGGTCTCCGGCCTGCCGCCGGGGAAGTGGGCCCTGGCTGTCGCGCATCGCGCGGAACACCCCGTCGTAAACCGTGTCCAGAGTGAGCTGATGGGGGCCGCGCGGGTCGCCGTGCGTGAGCAGTTCGATGAACGCTCCGGTGAACGCGGTGTGTGCGGCGTCCTGCGGTGCGAGCGCCAGCTGCTCCGCGGACCCGATCAGATAGATACCGTTTGCGGGCCCCGTCATGAACGCGGGAACGGACACCCCGGCCTGTAACGAACCCCGGGTGGAGAAACAGCAGTCGAGCACGACCACGATCGACGATGCGCGGCTGACGGCGAGTGCCTGCCGCAGCGACGAGAACGACAGCGCCTGATGCTCAGCCAGGCCGGGAACGAGCTGATCGGTGCCGCTGGCCGCCAGGTACAGCTCACCACCCGGACCGAGCAGACCGTGCCCCACGAAGTAGACCAGCAGCACGGTGCCCGCCGCCTGTGCCTCTTCCGTGACGGCCAGAGCCATGGTCTGTGCGTCTGCCGGGTCGGACAGCACGCGCAGCCGTTCGGGCCGCACCCCGCACCGTTCCAGAAGGACGGTGCGTAAGTCCTCGCAGGTGCGCGCGACGGAAGGCACCGATGGCAGATTGCGGCCGTGATGTGTGGCAGTGGCGATCAGCAGAACCCTGGCGTCGTCACCGGACAGGCCGGTCATCGGTCGTCGGCGGGCGCCTGCCCCTGCTCAAGCATCGCGACGATGTGATCAACCTGCTGTTGAAGGGCGGCGGAGTTGAGATCGGACACGTTCTTGGCGGTCAGTTCCAGCGACCTGCGGTCCGCGAGCGTCACCTTGATGCGCACCTCGCCACGCCGGGTGCGTAGCCAGGCGATCGTGGCGGTGGTGAACGCAGTCGCCGCCCCGGCCGGTCCGAGGGCTACGACGAGTGTGTCCAGCACCGGCCCCAGAGTTCCCGGCTCGGGCGGTCGTTCCGCGAGCCTGATCCGGCCTCGGAACTCCTGGACGTCACCCAACCACTCGTTCAGCGAACGGAGTTCATCGGCGCCGTCCAGGCCGTCGGCGCGCACTTCCACATCCATACGTCCCCCTGCCAGCATACGAACCGCTCGTCCCGACAGCGTACAGATGAACGCCCCCATCAGTTATGCCACTTCGGCTGCTCGCTCGATAGCCTGACGCAGTTTCTTCAGCCGTAGCTGCGGCCACTGACGGACACCGATGAACGAAGGCCAGGCGAAACCCGTCCCCGACTGGGCTGACTGACTGACCGGCCTGGCCCCCTTGCTCACCCAGCAGAACTGCCTCCTCAGCCCCGTCCCGGTTCCGCCGTCAGGTCGATCAGGCGGCAGACCGTTTCGATGTCGATCTTGACCTGGGCGATCGACGCCCGGCCCGACAGCCAGGTGATCAGGGCCGAGTGCCAGGTGTGCTCGATGACCCGGACCGCCGAGAGCTGCTCCGGGGTCGGGTGCTCCAGGCCCATCGCGTCCAGGATGATCGCCGTCGTCAGGCGGGAGACCGTGTCCACCTCGGGGCTGACGCTGCGGTCGGCGAAGGTCAGGGCGCGGACCATGGCGTCGGCGAGGTGGGGTTCGCGCTGGAGGGCGCGGAAGGCGCGCATCAGGGTTTCGGCGACCCGCTGGGCCGCGTCGTCGCCGGCCGGGGGGCGTTTGCGGAGCGTGGTGTGGAGGTGCTGGAGCTGGTCCTGCATGGTGGCGACCAGCAGATGGATCTTGGAGGGGAAGTAGCGGTAGAGGGTGCCCAGCGCGACCCCGGCCGCCTCCGCCACCTCGCGCATCTGCACCGCCTCGAAACCGCCCCGGCTGGCGAGCTGGGCGCTGGCGTGCAGGATGCGGCGGCGGCGGGCCTCCTGCCGCTCGGTCAGTGGAGGCGTCGCGCGGTCCGTCGGCGCGGGCACTGCCGGTCTGGCGTCCGCGGTCATGCTGTCCCCATCCGCGATCCGTGAGTGGTCATGATCCGCGGTCCGTGAGCCGTCACGCTCCCCGTCCGCGATCCGTGACTGGTCATCCTGTCCCCGTTCACGATCCGTGATCCGCGATCCATGGTCGGTCGTCCCGCACCCGGGCGGACGCGGTGCGTGCGTCCGGGCGCGCACAGCATGCCAGGGCGTCCGTCGTGGCGCGAATCACCTGATCCGGACCTCACACCGACGCTACCTGCCGGTAGATTCGATGCACGTCGAACGAACAAGTCTGAAACTTGTTCTAGATTAGCGCTACCGGTTACGCTCCGGCGAACACGCAGCCAGAAGGGGGCCGAGTGTGACCGCTGAGGCCATAGAGACGGGCCCCCGCACGGGCGACAGCAGCTCCATCGCCGGGGCCGGCGGCCGGCCGCTGCGCATCGCGCTCCTCACGTACAAGGGCAACCCGTTCTGCGGCGGTCAGGGCGTCTACGTACGCCACCTCGGGCGGGAGCTTGTACGGCTGGGCCACAGCGTCGAGGTCATCGGCGCGCAGCCCTACCCCGTGCTCGACGAGGGCGTTCCGCTCACCGAGCTGCCCAGCCTGGATCTGTACCGGCAGCCCGATCCGTTCCGTACGCCGAAGCGGGGCGAGTACCGGGACTGGATCGACCTCGCCGAGGTCGCCACCATGTGGACCGGCGGCTTCCCCGAACCGCTCACCTTCAGCCTCCGCGCCCGCCGCCATCTCCTCTCCCGGCGCGGTGAGTTCGACGTCGTCCACGACAACCAGACCCTCGGTTACGGGCTCCTCGGCGACCTCGGGGCCCCGCTCGTGACGACGATCCACCACCCCATCACCGTGGACCGCAGGCTCGACCTGGCCGCCGCCACCAGCCGCCGCCGCAGGGCTTCCGTACGCCGCTGGTACGCCTTCACCCGGATGCAGAAGCGGGTCGCCCGCAAGCTGGACACCGTCCTCACCGTCTCCGGCTCCTCCCGCGACGAGATAGTCGAGGACCTCGGCGTACGCAAGGACCGGATCAGCGTCGTCCACATCGGCGCCGACACCGACCTGTGGTCGCCCGACCCCTCCGTCGCCGAGGTGCCCGGCCGCATCGTCACCACCTCCAGCGCCGATGTCCCGCTCAAGGGGCTCGTCCACCTCGTCGACGCCCTCGCCAAGCTCCGTACGGAGAACCCCGACGCCCACCTCGTCGTCGTCGGCAAGCGCGCCGAGGACGGGCCGGTCGCCCGGGCCATCGAGCGGCACGGGCTGACCGGCGCCGTCGAGTTCGTCAAGGGCATCAGCGACGCCGAGCTGGTCGACCTCGTGCGCGGCGCCCAGGTCTCCTGTGTGCCCTCGCTGTACGAAGGGTTCTCGCTGCCCGCCGCCGAGGCCATGGCCACCGGCACCCCGCTCGTCGCCACGACCGGCGGCGCGATCCCCGAGGTCTCCGGCCGCGACGGGGAGACCTGCCTCGCGGTGGAGCCCGGCGACGCGGACGCGCTGGCCGGGGCGCTGGCCCGGCTGCTGGCCGACCCCGAGCTGCGCGCCCGGCTCGGTGCGGCGGGCCGGGCGCGGGTGCTCGCCAACTTCACCTGGGCCCGCGCGGCCGCCGGAACGGCCGAGCTGTACCGTCAGGCGATCGCCGCCCGCGGAGCCCGCCGGTGACTGCGCCGTATCCGCCGGTGGCGGCGTTGTACCCGCCGGTGACGGCGATCCCGTTCACCGGCACCCGTAACCCGCTTTCCTGAACCCGTACCTCCGACCTCGAAGGCAGGCCCTCGTGCTGACCGTCGACTTCACCCGCTTCCCGCTCGCCGCAGGCGACCGAGTGCTCGACCTGGGCTGCGGTGCCGGCCGGCATGCCTTCGAGTGTTACCGGCGCGGTGCGCAGGTCGTCGCCCTCGACCGGAACGGCGAGGAGATCCGCGAGGTCGCCAAGTGGTTCGCCGCGATGAAGGAGGCCGGGGAGGCCCCCGAGGGCGCCACCGCCACCGCGATGGAGGGCGACGCCCTCAACCTGCCCTTCCCCGACGACTCCTTCGACGTCGTGATCATCTCCGAGGTCATGGAGCACATCCCGGACGACAAGGGCGTCCTCGCCGAGATGGTCCGGGTCCTCAGGCCGGGCGGCCGGATCGCCATCACCGTCCCGCGCTACGGCCCCGAGAAGGTCTGCTGGACCCTCTCCGACGCCTACCACGAGGTCGAGGGCGGCCACATCCGCATCTACAAGGCCGACCAGCTCCTCGCCCGCATCCGCGAGGCCGGGCTCAAGCCGTACGGCACCCACCACGCCCACGCGCTGCACTCGCCGTACTGGTGGCTGAAGTGCGCGTTCGGCGTCGACAACGACAAGGCGCTGCCCGTGCGGGCGTACCACAAGCTGCTGGTCTGGGACATCATGAAGAAGCCGCTCGCGACCCGGCTCGCCGAGCAGCTCCTGAACCCGGTCGTCGGCAAGAGCTTCGTCGCCTACGCCACCAAGCCGCACCTTCCGAAGGCCGAGGCGTGAGCACTCCCGAACAGACCGAGCACCTTGTCCTTCCCGGGGTCCTGACCGCCGCCGAGGCCGCCGAGACGGTCGCCGCACTCGCCGCCGTACAGCGCGAGGACGGGGCGCTGCCCTGGTTCCGGGGCCACCACCTCGACCCGTGGGACCACACCGAGGCCGCCATGGCGCTGGACGCGGCGGGCGAGCACGAGGCGGCGGAGCGCGCCTACGACTGGCTGGCCCGCCACCAGAACGCGGACGGTTCCTGGTACGCCGCCTACCACGACGGCGATCCGGGGCAGCCCACCGACCTCAGCCGCGAGACCAACTTCTGCGCGTACGTGGCCGTCGGCGTCTGGCACCACTACCTCGCCACCGGGGACGACGCGTTCGTCGACCGGATGTGGCCGACCGTCTTCGCGGCGATCGAGTTCGTGCTCCGGCTCCAGCAGCCCGGCGGGCAGATCGGCTGGAAGCGGGAGGCGGACGGGACGGCGGTGAACGACGCGCTGCTGACCGGCTCGTCATCGATCCACCAGGCGCTGCGCTGTGCGCTCGCCATCGCGGAGCGGCGCGAAGAGCCGCAGCCCGACTGGGAGTTGGCGACCGGGGCGCTGGCCCACGCGATCCGCAACCACCCCGAGCGCTTCCTCGACAAGAACCGCTACTCGATGGACTGGTACTACCCGGTCCTCGGCGGCGCGATCACGGGGGCCGAGGCCACCGCCCGGATCCAGGAGGGCTGGGACCGCTTCGTCGTCCCCGGCCTCGGGGTGCGCTGCGTGCTGCCCAACCCCTGGGTGACCGGCGGCGAGAGCTGCGAACTCGCCCTCGCCCTCTGGGTGACGGGGGAGTCGGACCGGGCCCTGGAGATCCTCCAGTCCATCCAGCATCTGCGCGCCGAGGGCGGGCTGTACTGGACGGGGTACGTCTTCGAGGGCAACAAGGCCTTCTGGCCCGAGGAGCTCACCACCTGGACGGCGGGCTCCCTGCTGCTGGCGGTGGCCGCGCTCGGGGGGGACGAGGCGACCACCGCGGTCTTCTCCGGCGAGCGGCTGCCGGTCGGCCTGGAGCCGGACTGCTGTCACTGAGGGTCGTCACGGGTGCGGCCGGGCCGGCGTCAGCGGCGGATCCGGCCCGCTACCGCGTGCCCGATGAACAGGTAGACCAGGGCCGCGAGACCGTAGCCCGCGACGACCCGTGCCCACGCCCTGTCGAACGTGAACAGGTCGTACGACCAGCCTGCCAGCCAGGTGGCCGCGTCGTGCACCCACTGCACGAAGTCGTTGCCCCGGTTGGCGTCCAGCAGGTACATCAGGATCCAGAGAATGATGATGAAGGCCAGGATGTCGGCCACGGCGGCGATGATCCGCGCTGCTGTACTGCTGCCTGAGCTGGTTCTGGGAGACATGGACTCCGGGTTACCGCTTTACGCAGGGTGAAACCGGCAGGGCGGAAACGAGGCAGGCGGAAATGAGGTGAGCCGCGTCCCGCGCCGCCGCTAGGGTCCCCGCCATGACGCTTCTCTCGTACGACCGTTACTGCGACGAGGTCCTCGCCCAGACCGACGCCCTGCGTTCGGTGCTGGACGGCGCGGATCCGACCGCGACCGTCCCCTCCTGCCCCGACTGGAACCTGCGCGAGCTCGTCGTGCACGTCGGTGGCGCGTACCGCTGGGTCGGGGAGATCGTCCGGGGGCGGGCCACCGAGGAGGTTCCGGAGGAGAAGGTGCCGGGGTTCGCCGGGCCCGAGGACGACGATCCCGCCGCACTGGACGCCTGGCTCGCCGAGGGGGCGGCGGCCACCGTCGCCGCGCTGCGGGAGGCGGGGCCGGACGCGGAGGTGTGGGCCTGGGGGTGGGAGCGGAGTACGGCGTTCTGGGCGCGGCGCATGACGCACGAGATGGTGGTGCACCGGGCGGACGCGGCGCTCGCCGCGCGGGTTCCGTACACGGTCGACCCCGAGGTGGCCGCCGACACCATCGAGGAGTGGCTGCGGATCGTCTCCTTCTCCCAGGACGGCGGCGACCCGGAGGCGGCGGAACTGCGCGGCGGCGGGCGCTCGTTGCATCTGCACGCCACCGATGTGCCCGGCGCGGAGTGGCTGATCGAGTTCGGTGAGGACCGCTTCACCTGGCGGCACGCGCACGAGAAGGCGACGGTTGCGCTGCGGGGCCCGCTGACCGAGCTGATGCTTGTCTTCAACCGCCGCCTGGAGCCGACGAGTGAGCGGGTGGAGGTGCTGGGCGATGCGCGGTTGCTGGACTTCTGGCTGGACCGGTCGGCGTTCGGCTGAGGCACTGGCCGTGGAGTACGGCGCCTAACCGTTGAGCTCTGCCAGGACCCGTAGCGTCCGCGGGTCCGGGGCGGTGACCAGCAGGTCCGTCACCGGGCCCTTGCGCCACTCCGCCAGCTTCTCCGCGATCCGGGCGCGCGGGCCGATCAGGGAGATCTCGTCCGCGAAGGTGTCCGGGACCGCCCGCACCGCTTCCTCCTTGCGGCCCTGGAGGAACAGCTCCTGGATGCGCCGGGCCTCCTCCTCGAACCCCATCCGCGCCATCAGGTCCGCGTGGAAGTTGCGGGCCGCGTGGCCCATGCCGCCGATGTAGAAGCCCAGCATCGCCTTCACCGGCAGCAGGCCCTCCGCCACGTCGTCGCAGACGTGGGCGCGGGCCATCGGCGCCACCATGAAGCCCTCGCGGAGTCCGGTGAGCGCGGCCTCGTACACGTAGCTACGCCGTGGTGACCAGTACAGCGGCAGCCAGCCGTCCGCGATCCGGACCGTCTGGGCGATGTTCTTCGGGCCCTCCGCCCCCAGCAGGACGGGGAGGGAGGACCGCAGCGGGTGCGTGATCGGCTTCAGCGGTCTGCCGAGGCCGGTGGCGTCCGGGCCGGTGTACGGGTGGGAGTGGAAGCGGCCCGCCAGCTCGACCGGCGCCTGCCGGGCCAGCACCTGCCGGATCACCTCGACGTACTCCCGGGTCGCGGTCAGCGGGCTCCGCGGGAACGGGCGGCCGTACCACCCCTCCACCACCTGCGGCCCGGACAGCCCGAGGCCGAGCAGCATCCGGCCGCCCGAGAGATGGTCCAGGGTCAGCGCGTGCATGGCCGTCGCGGTCGGGGTGCGGGCCGCCATCTGCGCGATGCCCGTACCCAGCCGGATACGGGAGGTGTGGGCGGCGATCCAGGTCAGCGGGGTGAAGGCGTCCGATCCCCACGCCTCCGCCGTCCACACCGAGTCGTAGCCGAGCCGCTCCGCCTCCTGGGCGAGGGCGAGATGGCGGGGGTCCGGGCCCCGGCCCCAGTATCCGAGTGCGAGTCCGAGCCGCATTCCGTTGCCTCCGGCCGTAAGTGACGATCCGTCAGGTGGTGGCGGTGCGGGACGGACTGTACGACAACGGCCCCCCGCCCGGAAGGGCGGGGGGCCGCGGTGCGATGCGGTGCGGTGTGCGCAGGGTCAGCCGCGCTGGATGCCCGTCGTGTCCTGGAGCACGCCGCGACGGCCGTCCTGGGTCTGGGCGATGAGGCCCTGGCCGCGCTGCTCGACCGCGAGGTACCAGGTGCCCGGCGCCAGCTCGGCGATCGGGTTCGGGGCGCCGTCCTCGCCGTAGAGCGGGCGGGCCACCGGTACGGCGAACCAGAACGGGGTGAAGTCGCCCGCCGGAGCCGCGCCGCCCTGCGGGGCGGCCTGCTGGGCCTGGGCGGCCTGCGCCTGGGCCGGGTCGGCCTGACCCGGCTGCCCCTGCTGGCCGGGGGCGCCGGGGTAGCCGTAGCCCTGGCCGGGCTGGGCGCCGTAGGGCTGCTGCTGGGCGCCCGGGTACCCGTAGCCCTGGCTGGGCTGGCCACCGTACGGCGGCTGCACGGCCTGCGGCTTGGGGGCGCCGACCAGCGGGGCCTTGAGCGCGGGGACCAGCGGGCCCGCGATCGCTCCGGCGGCGAGCACGATGGTGGCCAGCAGGCCGAGGATCAGACCGGCACCGGCGTCGTTGAAGGAGATGATGGTCCAGAAGGCGGTCCACAGCGCGAAGACGGTGAACGCGGCCCCGAACTGGCCGAGGTCGAAGCCCACGACCTTGCGGCCGGGGGTCAGACGGCCGACGATCACCAGCGCCGCGCCGATGATGCCCGCGAGGAAGATGCTCATCAGGAGCCCGAGCGAGTCCCAGGCGTTCGCGTTGTTGATGCGGGAGCAGTCCACGCCGCGGGGGCAGTCGAAACCGGAGAGGTCGAGGAAAGAGGCGACGAACAGCACGACCGCTGCTCCGATCACCACGCCGTCGCCTCGAGTGAGGGAGCGGATATTCACGTGAAGGTCCTTAGTCGGTCGTCTCGTCGGGGCGGTCGTCGCTGCCGCCTGTGCGGCGGGTACGGCACGAAGCTCGGAAGTGGCTCCCCATCGTACGGATGAATCTATCGTCTGCCCGGGCGGGTTGCCCCCCTGTCCGGGGCTTGAACCGTTATCCCCCCAATATCCCCGCAGACCTACCCCTTCAGGTAGCCGGTGATGCCGTCCGCCAGCCCCTGGGCCGCCTTCTGCCGCCAGCCCGCGCTGGTGAGGAGGGCCGCGTCCTGCGGGTCACGCATGTTGCCGCACTCCACGAAGACCTTGGGCACGGTCGACAGGTTCAGTCCGCCGAGGTCGTCGCGGGTGTCCAGGCCGGTGCCGCCCCCGATGTAGTTCGAGGGCGCGCTCCCGGTGGAGCGGACGAAGTGCCCCGCGATCCGGGCCCCGAGATTGGCCGAACTCTTCACGATCTTCGAGGTGTCCGCCCCGCCGCCCTTCACCGCCGCGGGCAGGATCACATGGAAGCCCCGGTTGCCCACCGCCGATCCGTCCGCGTGGACCGAGACCACCGCGTCGGCCTTCGCCTCGTTGCCGATCCGGGCCCGCTCGTCGATGCAGGGCCCGAACGGCCGGTCGTCGTCGTGCGTCAGCAGGACCCGGGCCCCCTGTGCCTCCAGCAACTCCCGGAGCCGGTGCGACACGTCGAGGGTGAACCGGGCCTCCGGGTAACCGGCGTTCGTGGACGTGCCGGTCGTGTCGCACTCCTTGCGCCCGGTGCCGATGTCGACCTGTTCGTTGATCTCCCGGGTGTGCTCGCGGTTGCGCGGATTGTGGCCGGGGTCGATCACCACGGTCCGGCCGGTCAGGGGGCCTCGGGGCAGCGGCTCGGCGGTGGGCCCGGAGGTCGGTCCGGTGGTCGCCTCGGTGGTCGGCGTCGTGGTGGAAGGCGTGGAAGGCATCGCGGTGGTCGGCGCTGGGGACGCCGAGGCGGCGCCCCCGCCCGGCCGGGGCGAGGCCGCACCGGCCTCCTCCGGGTCCGGGCCGCCGCCGCATCCGGTGACAGCCGTCAGGCAGAGCGCGGCCAGCGCGGCGGCCACCAGGAGGGGCCGCCGGGTGCGGCGGGTGGGGGGAACGCTGTCGTCGTACGGCACGCGGCGATGCTATCCGTACGGGGGCGTCGCGCCGGGGTACGCCTTCAGACCCGGGCCCGTACGTCTCAGACCGCGGGCCGGTGCGCCGTGGCACCCGGGCCCGTGCGCCGCAGACCGCGGGCCGGTGCGCTGCGGCACCCGGGCCCGCATGTCTCAGGCCGCGGGCCGGTGCGCCGCAGACCCCGGGCCCGTACGCCTCAGATCCCCGGCCCCGTCCGCCGCAGCACCCGCAGGGAGTCCGTCGCCGATACCTCCGTGAACGCCCCCGAGGCCAGCGCCCGCAGGTACACCCGGTACGGGGCCTGCCCGCCGTGGGCCGGGTCGGGGAACACGTCGTGGATCACCAGGAGGCCGCCCTCGGCGAGGTGCGGGGCCCAGCCCTCGTAGTCGCCGTTCGCGTGCTCGTCGGTGTGGCCGCCGTCGATGAAGACCAGGCCGAGCGGCCCGGCCCAGACCGCGGCGACCTGCGGGGAGCGGCCGACGAGCGCCACCACGTGCTCCTCCAGACGGGCCCGGTGCAGGGTGCGGCGGAACGTCGGCAGGGTGTCCATCAGCCCGACCTCCGGGTCCACCACGTCCGGGTCGTGGTACTCCCAGCCCGGCTGCTGCTCCTCGCTGCCCCGGTGGTGGTCCACGGTGAGGGCGCTCACCCCGGCCGTCCGGGCCGCGTCGGCCAGCAGGATCGTGGAGCGCCCGCAGTACGTGCCTACCTCCAGCAGGGGCAGCCCCAGCGCACCGGCCCCGGCGGCGGCCGCGTACAGGGCGAGCCCCTCGTGGACCGGCATGAAGCCCTTGGCGGCCTCGAACGCGGCGAGCACTTCCGGGGAGGGGGCGGCGGCGGTCACGGGATTCCTCCAGGTGGGACGGGTCTGCTGACGACGGCGCCCCATCGTGCCGCACGTTCCGGCCGGCCCTTCCGGCGGGGGCGGCCCCCGGGCCCGTACGCCACCACAGGCCTGTGATTGACCCATGATTTTGCCGGAAGAATGCACCATCTCCCGGGTCGCTTCCGCGTCTACGGTCGTTGCATGACCACTTACCAGGTGCCTCAGCGCATGAACTTCACCACCGTCGCTCCCAAGGTCTTCAAGGCCGTTCTCGCCCTCGACGCCGCCGCCCGTGAGGGGATCGACCCCGTTCTGCTGGAGCTGGTGCAGATCCGCGCCTCGCAGGTCAACCGCTGTGCGTACTGCATCGACTACCACACCTCCGACGCCCGCAAGGCGGGGGAGACGGAGGAGCGGATCTACCAGCTCTCCGCGTGGGAGGAGTCGAGCCTCTTCACCGAGAAGGAGCGGGCGGCCCTGGCGCTGACCGAGGCCGTCACCCTCCTGCCCCAGGGCGTTTCGGACGAGGTGTACGCACAGGCCGCGGCGCACTTCGAGGAGAAGGAGCTCGCTCAGCTCATCGCCCTCATCTTCACGGTCAACGCCTGGAACCGCATGAACGTCGCCACGCGCAAGACGCCCGGCACCGAGTAGCCGGAAGCCCCCTCAGCCCGGGCGGTGGCCGCCTCACTCCCCTTGGCGGCCGCCGCCCGTTCCATGCCCTCGGCCTTTTCCGTCCTCCCCGTCCTCCCCGTCCTCACCCACGCCTTCCCGTCCTCACTCATGAAGGGCTGACCACGCCATGACCACCGTCGAGACCGGGGTCTCCGCCGACACCGGCCGTTCACCCGTCAAGGGGTGGCTCGCCGTTCTGGCGGTCACCCTGGGCATCTTCTCCCTGATGACCTCCGAGCTGCTTCCCGTGGGGCTGCTCACCCCCGTCGGTACCGCCCTGGACGTCTCCGAGGGCACCGCCGGGCTGATGGTGACAGTGCCCGGCCTGGTCGCCGCCGTCTCCGCGCCCCTGGTCACCGTGGCCACCGGGCGCATCGACCGCCGGATCGTCCTGGTGGTCCTGATCGGCCTGATGGGCGCGGCCAACCTGGCCTCCGCCTTCGCCACCAGCTTCACGGTGGTCCTCGTCGCCCGGTTCCTGATCGGCGTCAGCGTCGGCGGCTTCTGGTCCATCGCCGGAGGCATCGCCCTGCGCCTGGTGCCCGCCAAACATGTCGCCCGGGCCACCGCCGTCATCTTCGGCGGGGTGGAGACCGCGTCCGTCCTGGGCGTGCCGCTCGGTACGTTCATCGGGGACCTCAGCGGCTGGCGTACGGCGTTCGGCGCCGTGGGCGTCCTCGGGCTGGTCTCCCTGGTCTGCATGCTCTTCCTCATGCCGAAGGTCCCGGCCGAGCAGAGCATCTCGTTCTCGGCCCTGCCGAAGGTCTTCAGGACCAACGCGGGAGTCCGCATCGGTATCGCCCTCACCTTCCTGGTCATCACCGGTCACTTCCTGGCCTACACGTTCGTCCGGCCGATCCTCCAGGAGGACGGGATCAGGTCCGGCGCGATCGGCGTGCTGCTGCTGACCTTCGGAGTCGCGGGCATCTGCGGCAACTTCATCGCCGGGGCCCTCATCACCAGGAGCCTGCGGAAGACCGTCATGGGCATCTCGGTGGTCCTCACCGCGGGCATGGTCGTCCTCGCGGTCGTCGACACCAACGCCTTCACCGCCGGGGCCATCCTGGTCCTGTGGGGTCTGGGTTACGGGGCGGTGCCGGTCACCTTCCAGAGCTGGATCATGGACGCGGCCCCGGAAGCCACCGAGGCGGCCACCTCGCTGTACGTCTCCGCGTTCAACCTCTCCATCGCGCTCGGCGCGCTCTTCGGCGGCTTCGCCGTCGACGGGGTCGGTGCCACCAGCGTGCTGTGGATCGGGGCAGGGCTGGCCTTCCTGGCGCTGTTCGTGGTGGGTGGCACCCGTGACTCCGGGAATCGGCAAGCCTCTTAGCGGCTTCCTGACCTTCCGTTCCGGCCTTCCGTCCCGGCCTTCCGTCGTAGTGAAACGTGTTCTACTCTTGCGCCGTTCCAGTGGCTGCGACCGGCGGGATTCGCATGGGCATCGGCACGGGTACGCGTACGGGTACGGGTATCGGGATCACGGAGGAGCACCGCGCGCTGGCGCACTCCGTACGGGGGTGGCTGGCGCGGGCCGTGCCGCCCGGCGAGGTGCGCAAGCTCCTGGACGCGGGGAGCCCGGCTGCCCCCGGGGTGCGCCCCGCGCACTGGGAGGCGCTTGCCGGGCAGGGGCTGACCGGGGTTCATCTGCCCGAGGAGTACGGGGGTGGGGGCGGCGGTCTCCTCGACCTGGCCGTGGTCCTGGAGGAGGCGGCGTACGGCTCGCTGCCGGGGCCGTACCTCGCGACGGTGCTGGTGGGCGCGGTGCTGGACCGGGCGGCGGGGTCCGGTGGCGCGGCCCCGGACCGGGGCGCGGGAGCCGAGGGTGTCGCCCCCCGCCGGGGCGCGGCCCCCGGGGCCCGTGACCTGCTCCGGTGCATCGCCGCCGGGACCCGTACCGCCGCCCTCGCCCTCACCCCCGGCACCCTCACCGCCACCCCCGCCCCGGCCGAGGGCGGCCACCGCCTCGACGGGACCGCGCCGCCCGTCCTCTCCGCCGAGGCGGCCGACCTGCTGCTCCTCCCCGCCGCCACGCCCTCCGGCGAGCGCTGGTTCCTCGTGGACGCCGGGGCCGACGGGCTCACCGTGCGCCCGCACCGCAGCGTCGACCCGACCCGGCCGACCGCCGAGGTGCGGGCCGACGCCGTCCACGTACCGGAACACCTGACCCTGCCTCTCGACTCCGCGCTCGTCCGCGACCTGGCCGCCGTCCTCCTCGCCGCCGACGCCTGCGGGACCGCCGCCCGGAGTCTGGACACCGCCGTCCAGCACGCGGGCGTACGCGAGCAGTTCGGGCGGCCCATCGGGGCGTTCCAGGCGGTCAAGCACCTCTGCGCCGATATGCTCGTCCGCCTCGAACAGGCCCGTGCCCTGACCTGGGACGCGGCCCGTGCCGCCGATGAACAGCCTCAAGTCCGCGCGCTCACCGCCGCCTTGGCCGCCGCCACCGCCCCGGAGGCCGCGTACACCTGCGCCAAGGGCGCCATCCAGATCCTCGGTGGCATCGGCTTCACCTGGGAGCACGACGCCCACATCTCCTTGCGCCGGGCCGTTCTCGCCCGTCAGCTCCTCGGCGCCGCCGACACCCACCGGCTGCGCGCCGCCCGCCTCGCCGAGGGCGGGGCCCGCCGTGAACTCGCCCTGGAACTCCCCGCCGAGGCCGCCCGCCACCGCGCCGAGGCCCGCCCTCACCTTGCCGCCGCCCGGGGCCTGTCACCCCACGAGGCCCGCCGCGCCCTCGCCGCCACCGGTTACGCCGCCCCGCACCTCCCGGCCCCGTACGGACTGGGCGCAGGCCCCGTACAACAGCTCGCGATCCAGCAGGAGTTGAGCGAGCAGGGCGTCCGGATCGGCGATCTGTCCATCGCCACCTGGGTGGTGCCGTCGCTCATCGCGTACGGGACCGAGGCGCAGCGGGAGCGCTATCTCCCCGCCACTCTGCGCGGCGACCTCCAGTGGTGCCAGCTCTTCTCCGAACCCGAGGCCGGGTCCGACCTCGCCGCCCTGCGCACCCGCGCCGTACGGACCGGCGAGGGCTGGCGGATCACCGGGCAGAAGATCTGGACGAGCGCCGCCCGCACCGCCGACCACGGCATCCTGCTGGCCCGGACCGACCCGGACGCCCCCAAGCACCGGGGGCTCACCTACTTCCTGGTCGACATGAAGAACACCGAAGGCATCGACATCCGACCGCTGAAGGAGATCACCGGGGACGCCCTCTTCAACGAGGTGTACTTCGACGACGTGCTCCTCCCCGCCGACGCCGTCGTGGGCGAGGTCGGCGGCGGCTGGCGCGTCGCCCGCAACACGCTCGGCAACGAACGCGTCCACATGGCCGACCAGATGACCTTCGACAGCGGCCTCGAAGCGCTGATCGCCCGCTCGGCGGAGACCGATGAGGTGACCCGTACCCGGATCGGCGCGCTTGCCGCCGAGGCCCACGCCCTCGCCTGCATCGGGTTGCGCACCACGCTCCGGCAGGTCTCCGGGACCGAGCCGGGCGCCGGGGCCTCCGTACGGAAGCTCGTCCAGACCGTCCACCAGCAGAAGGTCGCCGAACTCACCCTCGAACTCCTCGGCCCGGCAGGCGCGGTGGACGAGCCGGCGGCCGGTGAGCGGGCTCTGCACGGCTTCCTGATGTCCCGCTGTCTGACCATCGCGGGCGGCACCACCCAGATCCAGCTCAACGTCGTCGCCGAGCGGATCCTCGGCCTCCCCCGGGACTGACCACACCGAACGCAGAGAGGACGCGGAACATGAAGGCCTACATCGTCGGCGTCGGCATGACGAAGTTCGAGAAGCCCGAGACCCGCGACTGGCAGTACTGGGACATGGTCCGCGAGGCGGGCACCGCGGCGCTGGAGGACGCGGGGGTCCGGTACGAGCAGGTCGAACAGGTCCCCGTCGGCTACTGCTTCCAGCCGTCCACCGCCGGACAGCGGGCCGTCTACGAGCTGGGTCTGACCGGCGTCCCGGTCTGCAACGTCAACAACAACTGCGCCACCGGCTCCACCGCGCTCATGCTGGCCCGGCAGTTCGTGGCGGGCGGCGGCAGCGACTGCGTTCTGGCGGTCGGCTTCGAGAAGATGGCGCGCGGGTCGCTGGGCGGTGGCGGCTCCGACGGCGGCGAGGACTTCGCGGCCTCGCCCGTCGCCCGGCACTACGGGATCATGGCGGCCGCCCACGGCTTCGCGATGTCCCCGCCCACCGCCCAGATCTTCGGCAACGCGGCCCGCGAGCACATGGAGCGGTACGGGACCACGCCCGCGCAGCTCGCGGCCGTCGGGGCCAAGAACCACCGGCACTCGGTGCACAACCCGTACGCCCAGTTCCAGGACCCGTACACGGTGGCGGAGGTCCTGGCCGCCCGTACCGTCCACGATCCCCTCACCAAGCTCCAGTGCTCACCCACCTCCGACGGCGCGGCGGCGGCCGTGGTCGTCTCCGAGCGGTTCGTCGAGCGCCATGGCCTGGGCGAGCGGGCCGTGGAGATCGCCGCCCAGGCCATGGCCACCGACACCGGCGCCTCCTTCGCCTCCGGCACCTGCGTCGACGCGGTCGGCACCCCGATGTCCCGGGCCGCCGCCCGGCAGGTGTACGCGGCCTCCGGCCTCGGGCCCGGCGATCTCGACGTGATCGAGCTGCACGACTGCTTCTCCGTCAACGAGCTCCTCACCTACGAGGCTCTCGGGCTCTGCGGCGAGGGGGAGTCGGGCAAGCTCGTGGAGTCCGGGGCGACCACGTACGGCGGGCGGTGGGTGGTGAACCCGTCGGGCGGGCTGATCTCCAAGGGGCATCCGCTGGGCGCGACCGGGATCGCCCAGGCCGCCGAGCTGACCTGGCAGTTGCGCGGCGAGGCCGGTCCACGACAGGTCCCGGGCGCCCGCACCGGCCTCGCCCACAACATCGGACTGGGCGGGGCGGCGGTGGTCACGCTGCTGCGGCGGAGGTGAGGGAGGCGTGCCCGGCCGGTGCGTGCCCGGCCGGACGTGTTCAGCGGATCGTGCGCGTCACGGTGCTCAACAGACCTTGTGCGTCACGGTTGTTCGGAGTCGGCCGGCCGGGCGGGCAGATGGCTCCGACCTCCACCTGCCGCGTCGTCCGCGAGGAAGTCGGCTGGTAGCTGTTCATCCGGTGGATGTCGCCGATGCCGGGGTGGACGACGGCGGGCAGGTCGAGCACCGCCCTGAACTCGTCCTCGACTTCGAGGATCCACTGCTGCGAGGCCGCGTCGGCGCCGCCGGCCTGGGGCCACTGCTCCAGCGGGGCGCTCGGCTGCGTGCTGAAGCTCTTGACGTTGGCCGGCAGTCGGCTCCTGTCGCTGATGATCTGTACGGCCCCGGGCACGGAGTTCACGGCCGGAGATGAGCCGATCACGCTGAGTTGAGGCCGTGCAGGGGGTGAACCGGCCACGGAACCCGGCCGGGGTCCGCTCCGGACCGGCCTGTCCGGGGTCCTGGGCCGCTCCGGCTCCAGGATCTCCGGCCGATACCCGATGTACGGGGCACCCACTACCTGCGACCATGACGGGCATGGCAGACGTCCCGGCACCCGCGCCCACCCGTACCTCCCGATCCCGCATACCCACCGCCGCCTGGGCCGTCGTGCTCGCCGCCTGCACGGGACAGTTCCTCGTCGTCCTCGACGTGTCCGTGGTCAATGTGGCGCTGCCCTCCATGCGGGCCGACCTGGGGCTGAGCCACAGTGCGCTCCAGTGGGTCGTCAACGCCTACTCGATCGCGTTCGCCGGGTTCATGCTGCTGGGCGGGCGGGCCGCCGACATCTACGGGCGCAAGCGGATGTTCCTCGTCGGGCTCGGTGTCTTCACCGTCGCCTCCCTGGCGGGCGGCCTCGCCCAGGAGGGCTGGCAGCTCCTCGCGGCCCGTGGGGCCCAGGGGCTCGGGGCCGCCGTCCTGGCCCCCGCCACCCTGACCATCCTCACGGCGGCCGTGCCCGAGGGGCCCGCCCGGACCCGGGCGATAGCGACCTGGATGGCGGTCGGCGCGGGCGGCGGCGCGGCCGGGGGCCTCATCGGCGGGATCCTCACCGACGCCCTCTCCTGGCGCTGGGTCCTCCTCATCAACGTGCCCATCGGCGCGCTCGTCCTGGTCGCCGCCGCCCTGTGGATCACCGAGGGCCGGGCGGGCGACCGCCGCCGCATCGACCTGCTGGGGGCGGTCCTGGTCACCGCGGGCCTCGCCACCGTCGCGTACGGCATCGTCCAGACCGAGGCCGTGGGCTGGACGGCCGCCGCCACCCTCGTACCGCTGCTCTCCGGGGCGGTGCTGCTGGCCACCTTCGTCCTGGTCGAGGCGCGGACGGCGGTCCCGCTGATCCCGCTGCGGGTCTTCGGCGTACGGGCGGTCTCCTCGGCCAACGTGGCGATGTTCCTCATGGGGTCGGCGACCTTCTCCATGTGGTACTTCATGACCGTCTACGCCCAGAACGTGCTCGGCTACACGCCGTTGCAGGCCGGGCTCGCCCTGATACCGACCTCGGCCGCCGTCATCCTCGGCTCCAAGGCGGCACCCCGCATCATGGTGCGTACGGGGGCCAAGAGCCTCGCCGTCGCCGGGGTGCTGATCACCGCCGCGGGGTTCGGCTGGCAGTCCACCATGGGCGTCGACGGCTCCTACCTCACCGCGATCTGTCTGCCCGGCGTCCTGATGATGGCCGGTGCCGGTCTCGCCTCCACCCCGCTGGCCACCCTCGCCACCTCCGGCGCGGCCCCCGGGGACGCCGGACTCGTCTCCGGTCTGGTCAACACCTCGCGCACCATGGGCGGCGCGCTCGGCCTCGCGGTGCTCTCCACGGTCGCCGCCGCCCGCACGGCGGGCTCCCTCGACGCGGCCGAGGTCACCGCCGGGTACGCGGCCGCCTTCCGCACGGCGTGCGGGGTGCTGCTGCTCGGGGTGGTGGTGATGCTGGTGTGGCTGCCGAACCACCGGACGCGCCGCCTGCGGGAGGAGCGGGCGGTGGAAGCGAAGGCGAAGGGGGAGACGAAGGTGAAGGCGCAGCCGCAGGAGCGGGTCTGAGCGCCTCGGCCACCTGGACCTGACGTGGTGTCAGCAGTCTTCCCAACTTCGGAGGGCTGCGTTATACATGGGCCATCGGCTAGAACGCGTTCTAGAACGGCGTGCCCTGCCGGTCCCCGCACGGCCTCGGTGCGGTAGGTGGTGCGGACAGCCGCGCCGAGGTCTTCCACCGTCGGTCTCCCCGTCAAGGAGCGGCTTCGCCATGCCCATCGATGCCCGAACGGCCCTCGCCGCCGACCCCCGCCGAGCCGAGATCGCCTGGACCCCCAAGGACGTCCAGCTCTACCACCTGGGCCTCGGCGCGGGCACCCCCGCCACCGACCCCGACGAGCTGCGCTACACCCTGGAGTCCCGGCTCCAGGTGCTGCCGAGCTTCGCCACCGTCGCGGGCGCGGGAACGGCCGCGTTCGGCGGGATGGGCGCGCCCGGGATCGACGTGGACCTGGCCGCCGTCCTGCACGGCGGGCAGTCCGTACGTGTCCACCGGCCCATCCCCGTGACCGGCCGGGCCGTGCAGACCTCGAAGGTCGCGGCGGTGTACGACAAGGGCAGGGCGGCCGTCATCGTGCTGCGTACCGAGGCGGGCGACGACGAGGGGCCGCTCTGGACCAACGACGCCCAGATCTTCGTACGGGGAGAAGGCGGGTTCGGCGGCGAGCGCGGGCCCTCCGACCGGCTCGCCCTGCCCGACCGGGCGCCGGACCGCACGGTGGAGCGCCCGATCCGCGAGGACCAGGCGCTGCTGTACCGGCTCTCCGGGGACGGGAACCCGCTGCACGCCGACCCCGCCTTCGCCAAGCTCGCGGGCTTCGACCGGCCGATCCTGCACGGGCTGTGCACGTACGGCATGACCCTGAAGGCCGTCACCGACACCCTGCTGGACGGTGACACCTCCCGTATCGCCGCCTACCGCACCCGCTTCGCCGGAGTGGTCTTCCCCGGCGAGACCCTGCGCATCCGGATGTGGACGGTGGCGGACGGCCGCGTCCAGGTGGCGGTCACCGCCGCCGAGCGGGACGACGCCCCGGTCCTCGCCGACACGCTCGTCGAGCACTCCCAGTACCTCTGAGCACTCCTGAGCACTCCCGAACCCAGCAACACCCTTATCTGGCAGCCGATTCGAGGGGAGCCGTACCCATGCGCGCAGCCGTACTGCACGAGATAGGCCAGGAGAAGCTGGAAGTCCTCGACGACGTCGAGGCGGTGGGGTTCGGCCCCGGAAAGGTCAGGCTCCGCATCCGGGCCACCGGGCTCTGCCACTCCGACGTCTCCGCGATGAGCGGCGTCCTCCCGCAGCCCGCCCCCTTCATCCCCGGCCACGAGGGCGCGGGCGAGGTCGTCGACGTCGGTGACGGGGTGAGCGGTCTGAGCGCCGGGGACCGGGTCCTCGTCTGCTGGCTGCCCGCCTGCGGGGCCTGTCCGTCCTGCGGGCGCGGCCAGACCCAGCTCTGCCTGGCGGGCTTCATGAACGCGGGCACCCCCAACTTCAGGCGCCCCGGCGGCGATGTCTTCGGCTTCGCGGGCACCGGCACCTTCACCGAGGAGGTCGTCGTCGGCGCGGGCTGCGCGGTGCCGATCCCCGACGACGTACCGTTCGAGATCGCCGCCCTGATCGGCTGCGGGGTCACCACCGGCCTCGGCGCGGCCATCAACACGGCCAAGGTGGAAGCTGGTTCATCGGTCGCGGTGATCGGCTGCGGTGGCGTCGGCATATCCACCATCCAGGGCGCCCGGGTCCAGGGCGCCGCCCAGATCGTCGCCGTCGACCCGGTCGCCTCCCGGCGCGAGGCCGCCCTGCGCTTCGGCGCCACCGAGGCCGTCGCCCCCGACGGGCTGGCCGACGCCAAGCAGCGCATCACGGGCGGCGAGGGCTTCGACTACGTCTTCGAGGTCGTCGGCAAGTCCGCCACCGCCCGCACCGCCTACGAGCACACCCGGCGCGGCGGCACCCTCTGCGTCGTCGGAGCGGGCGCCATGGACGACCACTTCCAGGTCAACATGTTCGAGCTGTTCTTCGACGAGAAGCGCATCCTGCCCTCCATGTACGGTGGCGGGGACGTGCTGCGCTCCTACGAACGGGCCATCGCGCTCTGGCGGGCGGGCCGGATCGACCTGGAGTCGATGATCACCCACCGGGTCCGGCTGGAGGGGATCAACGACGCCCTGGACCAGATGCGCACCGGTGAGTCGCTGCGTACCTGCATCGAACTCTGAACACAGCCCTGAACCAACGACGTTGTCGAGGAATGCGATGTCACTTCCCCTTCCGCTGGACGGTCTGTCCGCGATCGTCACGGGCGCCGCCCGGGGTCTCGGCCGCGCCGAAGCCCTCGAACTGGCCCGGCTCGGCGCGGCCGTCGTCGTCAACGACTTCGGTCAGCCGGCCCGCGACGGCTCGGGCGAGGCGTCGGCCGCGCCCGCCGAGGAGGTCGCCGCCGAGATCCGCGCGGCGGGCGGCCGGGCGATCGCCCACGTCGGAGACGTGGCCGAGTTCCAGCAGGCCCGAGAGCTGGTGGAGCTGGCCGTCTCCACCTACGGAAAGCTCGACATCCTGGTCAACAACGCGGGCATCCTGCGGGACCGGATGATCTTCTCGATGAACGAGGACGAGTGGGACGCGGTGATCCGCGTCCACCTCAAGGGCCACTTCAACACCACGCACTTCGCCGCGATCCACTGGCGCGAGCGCTCCAAGCAGAGCGGCGGCTCGGTCTACGGCCGGATCGTCAACACCTCATCGGAGGCGTTCCTCGCGGGCTCGGCGGGGCAGCCCAACTACGCGGCGGCCAAGGGCGGCATCGTCGGGCTCACCACCTCCACCGCCCTGGCGCTGGCCAAGTACGGGGTCACCGCCAACGCGATCTGCCCGCGCGCCCGGACCCGGATGACCCAGGACGTGTTCGCGGGCTTCCAGGAACCGGCCGACGGCACGCTCGACGCGCTGGCCCCCGAACATGTCTCCCCGCTCGTCGGGTATCTCGCCTCGCCCGCGGCGGCCGGGGTCAACGGGCAACTGCTCGTCGTCCACGGGGGCATGGTCGCGATCGTCGAACGGCCCAGGGTGGCGGCCAAGTTCGACGCGGCGAAGGAGGCGTTCACCTTCGCCGAGCTGGACGAGCTGATCACCCCGTACTACGCGGACCGGCCCGGTGGCGAGACCTTCGCCGCCGCCGAGGTGCTGGGCCTGAAGCGGGAGCGGTAGGTAAGCGGTAGGTAAGGGAGGGGAGCGGGGGCGTAGCCGAAGGGGCCCGGTACGGCTGTTCGCCGTACCGGGCCCCTTTCCTGTGCTCAGGCGGCCCTGGACTCCTCCTGGGCGGGCCTGCGGTGGCGTCCGTGCGGCTGCACCGATGTGTTCTCCATCGACGCACCCCCTCGGTGCTTTCCGGAACCGCCGGTCCCGGACCCTTCCGCGTCGCCCCCCGGCGTGCGCGGCGTGGTCGTGTCGGTTCGGGCTTCAGACATGTGGGAAGTCACCCCGTTGTGATCGCTTACCTGTGTCGCACGTACGTGTTTCGGTCGTACGTACGTGTTTCGCAAGCCCCGCCGCCATCCGACGCGGTCACCGTCGGCACCCGCCCGGTACGGCCGCGCAGCCCAGCAGAGCCCCGATTCTAGGGCCTCTCGTTACGAAAGGCCCTGGCCAGTGACGCCGCTCGGTGCAGCGGCGCCTGCCCCAACGGAACGGGCTTGCACACGACAGGAGGGGTGACGGCGGCGGACGGTTCCGTTCCGGCCGAACCGCAGCCCGAACCGCCCGCCCCAGGGAGTGGTTCCTCGTCGGCCGGGGCGTCGAGCAGGGCCACCCCGCAGGACGTCGCCTCGTTGGCGTACGGGAGGTGCAGCACCCCGTCCCGGCTCCAGTACCCGGCCCCCGCCGACCAGCCATCCGGCGCCGCGAACTGGTGCAGCCGCCGCCCCTCCGGGCGCCAGACCCCCACCCAGCTGCCGGCCGGACCGTCGATCCGCAGCGCCACGGCACAGCTCTCCGGCATCAGCATCCGGCCGGGCTGGACGGCGAACGGCGTCACCGCCACATCCGCCGGACGCAGGCACTCCGGGAAGCGCACAGGCAGGCAGCTGCCGAGCACGCCCCAGCCGAGCCGGTCGTGGCCCGGCGCGTCCGAGCGCAGTATCAGCAGCCCGCTGTCCGCGTCGGCCAGCAGCAGCCGGTCGTTGCTCTCCGGCGTGATCTGGAGCAGCGGGGTCACCTCGCCGTGGCGCTCCAGGTCGACGGCGACCGCCTTGACCGGCCCGCCGCCCGGAAGCCGCCGGTCCAGGGCCAGCATCCGGCCCGCCCCGTCCAGCCAGGCCCCGCCGGAGCAGTGCCCGGGGATCTCCGCGGCCAGCTCCGGCCCGAAGGCGCCACCGGCCACCAGCCACAGCAGCGAGGAGCGTTCGCCCGGGGAGAGGGCGTAGACGCTGGAGCCGTCCGGTGAGGGCGGCAGCAGTGTCATCCCGTCGCACTCGACCGCGCCGAGGGCCAGTTCTCCGGTGCCGGGCCCGGTCGGGTAGAGCAGCGAGAACATCTGCCGGTCCGCCACCCGGCGCCGGATCAGCACCCGCCCGTCGGCGAGCGGCACCACCTGCGCGTCCGGCTCCTCGGGCTGGTTGAGCGGCAGGGGCACGGCGTAGGGCTCGGGGCCGTCCAGCGTCCAGCGCTCCGGGTACCAGGCGCGCTGCTCGCCCGGGGCGCCGGGCGCCGCCGTCAGCCGGGCCCCGTACGCACCGTCCGCGGTGAGCGTGAAGGTCCCGGGGGCGTGGGGGACGCGGGGGGCACTGGACAGGCCGGACGGGCCGGGCGCGGCCGGTCCCGTCCCGGCGGGTTCCTCGGGCTCGCCGGACTCTTCAGGACCGGGGTCCGCCGTCGTGGCGGCCCCGGCGGTTCCGCCCTCGATGGCACAGGCAGTCATGGACTCGTCACCTCCGGCTACGAAAACTAGTTTTCGCACTTCCAGCCGAACAACACGAGCCACCTCACTTCACACATAAGGGTGGCGATGTCCGGATTCTCCTGAGGGGGAGGGGGTGAGTGTGCTGGAGGGGGTGGCCGGGCCTAGGGTGAGGCAGCCCTAACCATCAGGCGTGCCCCCCGGCGCACGTACGCGTATCAGCAGGAGCAAGCGATGTCCCTTCGGCCCCGCGGCACCGCCGCAGTCGCCCTGGCGGTCGCCGCCGCCCTCTCCCTCTCCGCCTGCGGGAGCGGCGACAGCGGGGACGCGGCCAACGGGGACGGGGGCGGTGACAAGAAGGCGGCCGTCGCCACCGGGGGCAAGGACTTCGCGGACGCGGCGAGGAAGACGGCGGCGTACGGCACCCATGCCGAGCCCGGCGAGTTCCCCCGGACCCTCACCCACGCCATGGGGAAGACCGAGATCAAGGCCGCCCCCCAGCGGGTCGTCGTCCTGGACGTCGGCGAGTTCGACAACGTTGTTTCGCTCGGCCTGAAGCCGGTCGGCTACGCGCCCAGCGAAGGTGACGCGGCCATCCCCTCGTACCTGAAGAAGGGCGCGGGGAACCCGAAGAGCGTCGGCACGATCAACAGCCTCAACCTGGAAGCGATCGCGGGTCTCAAGCCGGACCTGATCCTCGGCAGCCAGTTGCGCGCGGCGGACAAGTACGACGAGCTGTCGAAGATCGCCCCCACCGTCTTCTCCATCCGCCCCGGCTTCACCTGGAAGGAGAACTACCTCCTCAACGCCCAGGCCCTGGACCGCACCGAGCGGGCCCATTCGGCGCTCGCCGCGTACCAGGCGAAGGCCGAGAAGCTCGGGAAGGACATCGGCGCCGACAAGCCGACCGTCTCCATGGTCCGCTACATGCCCGACCGCCTCCGGCTGTACGCCAAGGCGTCGTTCATCGGCACGATCCTCGACGACGTCGGCCTGCCCCGCCCGGAGAACCAGCAGATCGACGACCTCGCCACCGAGATCAGCCCGGAGCGGATCGACGAGGCGGACGCCGACTGGATCTTCACGGGCGTCTACGGGGACGCGAAGGCGACCCAGCGCGACACCGCCCAGTCCAACCCGCTGTGGAAGAAGCTGGACGCGGTCAGGGAGGGCCGGGCCAAGGACGTCTCCGACGAGACCTGGTACCTCGGCCTCGGCGTCACCTCCGCCGGTCTCGTCCTGGACGACCTCCGCGCGGACCTGGTGAAGTGAGCCGGTGAGCAGCTGAAGTAACGATTCGTGTCCGGCCGCCGGTCCAGGCGTACAGGTCCGGCGGTCAGGGGCGGCGGACCACGCCGGACAGGTAGCCTTTCCCCCGTGCCCCGTCTGTCTGAAGTCATCGCCGCCCTCGACGCCCTCTGGCCCCCCGAGCGGGCCGAGGGGTGGGACGCGGTCGGGACGGTCTGCGGCGACCCGGACGCCGAGGTCGACCGCGTGCTGTTCGCCGTCGACCCCGTCCACGCGATCGCCGACGAGGCACTGAAGCTCGGCGCCCAGCTGATCGTCACCCACCACCCGCTCTACTTGCGCGGGACGACGACGGTCGCCGCCGACACCTTCAAGGGCAAGGTCGTCCACACCCTCATCAGGCAGGGCGTCGCGCTCCACGTGGCGCACACCAACGCCGACACCGCCGACCCCGGGGTCTCCGACGCCCTGGCCGGCGCCCTGGACCTGCGGGTCACCGGCCCTCTCGTACCGGACCCCACCGACCCCCACGGGCGGCGCGGACTCGGCCGGATCTGCGAGCTGGACCACCCCGAGACCCTGGCCGACTTCGCCGCCCGCGCCGCCGCCCGGCTCCCCGCCACCGCGCAGGGCATCCGGCTGGCCGGCGACCCGGAGGCGCTCGTGCGCACCGTCGCCGTCAGCGGCGGCTCCGGCGACAGCCTC
Organism: Streptomyces sp. NPDC059452; assembly: GCF_042750035.1. Lineage (NCBI taxonomy): Bacteria > Bacillati > Actinomycetota > Actinomycetes > Kitasatosporales > Streptomycetaceae > Streptomyces > Streptomyces sp. NPDC059452. The sequence continues at coordinate 158,978 of NZ_JBHYVE010000001.1, read as the reverse complement.
TTCGACGCCGTACGAGCCTCCGGCGTCGACGCCTTCCTCACCGCCGACCTGCGCCACCACCCGGCCTCCGAGGCCGTGCAGCACTCGCCGCTCGGCCTGGTCGACGCCGCGCACTGGGCCACCGAGTGGCCCTGGTGCGAGCAGGCGGCCGCGCAGCTCGACGCGCTTTCCGACCGCCACGGATGGGACCTGCGGGTCCATGTCTCGAAGCAGGTCACCGACCCCTGGACCACCCACCATTCCTCTGGAGCCCCCAACTGAACGCCGCGCCCGCCGACCAGATCCGACTCCTCGAAGTCCAGGCCCTCGACGTACGTCTCGCCCAGCTCTCCCACAAGCGCACCTCGCTGCCGGAGCACGCCGAGATCGAGCAGCTGAGCAACGACCTCGCGCAGCTGCGTGACCTGCTGGTCGCCTCCACCACCGAGGAGAGCGACACCACCCGCGAGCAGACCAAGGCCGAGCAGGACGTCGACCAGGTGCGCCAGCGTGCCGTCCGCGACCAGCAGCGCCTGGACTCCGGAGCGGTCTCCTCGCCCAAGGACCTCGAAAGCCTCCAGCGCGAGATCACCTCGCTCGCCAAGCGCCAGGCCGATCTGGAGGACGTCGTCCTGGAGATCATGGAGCGCCGCGAGTCCGCCCAGGAGCGGGTCGCCGAGCTGACCGAGCGGGTCTCCGCCGTCCAGGCCAAGGTCGACGACGCCACCGCCCGCCGCGACGCCGCCACCGCCGAGCTGGACGCCGAGGCCGCCACGGTGACCAAGGACCGGCAGGTCGTCGCCGAGGTCATCCCCGACGCCCTGATGAAGCTGTACGACAAGCTCCGCGCCCAGCAGGGCGGGGTCGGCGCCGCCCGGCTCTACCAGCGCCGCTGCGAGGGCTGCCGACTGGAGCTGAACATCACCGAGGTCAACGACGTGAAGGCCGCGTCCCCCGACACGGTGCTGCGCTGCGAGAACTGCCACCGCATCCTGGTGCGCACCGCGGAGTCGGGCCTGTAATGAGCGTCGCCCGTCAGCTGGTGGTCGAGGCCGACGGCGGCTCCCGGGGCAACCCGGGGCCCGCCGGTTACGGCGCGGTCGTCCTCGACGCGGCCACCGGCGAGACCCTCGCCGAGGCCGCCGAGTACATCGGTGTCGCGACGAACAACGTCGCCGAGTACCGGGGCCTGATCGCCGGTCTGACGGCCGCGAAGGCGCTGTTCCCGGAGACGGACCCCACGGACCTCAGGGTCCACGTCCGGATGGACTCCAAACTGGTGGTCGAGCAGATGTCGGGGCGCTGGAAGATCAAGCACCCCGACATGAAGCCGCTGGCGGCCCGTGCCGCCGCCCTTCTGCCGCCGTCCTCCGTCACGTACGAGTGGATCCCGCGCGCGCAGAACAAGCACGCGGACCGGCTCGCCAACGAGGCGATGGACGCGGGCCGCGACGGCCGGCAGTGGGAGGCGTCCGCCTCCACGGCCGAGCTGGACGCCCCCGCCCGCACCCCGCTGCCCGACCGGGGTCCGCCCGGCGACGCGGCGGCGGGAGCGGCGAAGGCCCGGGCGGCGCTGGCGGCGGCGCGGGGCGGGTCGGACGCCGGGACGCTGTTCGAGGTCGACGCCGGGGCCGCTGCTTCGGAAGAACCCGAGCCCACCGACGTCACAGCGGCCCCGCAGGTCGGCTGGGCCGCCGCCCCCGACCTCGGCGCACCCGCCACCTTCGTCCTGCTCCGGCACGGCGAGACGCTGCTCACCCCCGAGAAGCGGTTCTCCGGCAGCGGCGGCACCGACCCCGAACTCTCCGCCACCGGCCGCGACCAGGCGGCCCGCGCCGCCGCCCACTTCGCCGCCCTCGGCACCATCCAGGAGATCGTCAGCTCGCCGCTGCGCCGCTGCCGCGAGACCGCCGCCGCCGTCGCCGGACGCCTCGGCCTGGACGTCCGCATCGAGGACGGCCTGCGTGAGACGGACTTCGGCGCGTGGGAGGGGCTGACCTTCGGGGAAGTGCGTGAGCGGTACGGGGACGACCTCACGGCCTGGCTGGCCTCACCGGACACCCCGCCGACGGGCGGCGGCGAGAGCTTCACGGAGGTCGCCGACCGGGTCGCGGCCGCCCGGGACCGGCTGACCGCCCGTCACGCGGGCCGCACGGTCCTGGCCGTCACGCATGTGACCCCGATCAAGACCCTGGTCCGGCTGGCGCTCGGGGCCCCGGCGGAGTCGATGTTCCGGATGGAGCTGTCGGCGGCCTCGGTCTCGGCCGTGGCGTACTACGGGGACGGCAACGCCTCCGTACGCCTCCTCAACGACACCTCGCACCTGCGCTAGCGGCGACGGGGGGCGGCCGTACATGGACTGGTCGACGGGGCTGCTCGGGTTCGCCGCCGGGCTGCTGATCTCGGTGGTGACCGCCCCGGTCGGGGTGTCCGGGGCGGTGTTCCTGCTGCCGGTCCAGGTCAGCGTGCTCGGGGTGCCCAGCCCGGCGGTCACCCCGACCAACCTGCTCTACAACGTGGTGGCCGGGCCCGGGGCCCTGCTGCGCCACCACCGGAACGGCGGGCTGCGCGGGCCCCTGACCCGGCTGCTGGTCCTGGGCACCGTCCCCGGGGTCGTCGTCGGCGCGGTGATCCGGGTCTTCGCGGTGCCGGGCCCCTCGGTCTTCCGGCTGCTGATCGCGGTGCTGCTGCTCCCGCTGGGCGGCTGGCTCTGTCTCCGTACGCTGCACCGCGCCGCCCGCAGGACAACCCCCGCGCGGGAACCCTCGCCCCGGACCGTCACCCGCCTCGCCATGGCCGTCGGGGTCGCCGGGGGCATCTACGGGATCGGCGGCGGCTCGCTTCTCGGCCCGATCCTGGTCGGGCGCGGGATGCCGGTCGCGAAGGTGGCCCCGGCCGCGCTCGCCGCCACCTTCGTGACCTCGGTCGTGGGCGCGGGGACGTACGCCCTGCTCTCCCTGACCACGACCGGCGACATCGCCCCGTACTGGTCGCTCGGCCTGGCCTGCGGTCTCGGCGGCCTGTGCGGGGGATACCTGGGCGCGTACCTCCAACCCCGCCTGCCGGAGACGGCGTTGCGGCTGCTGCTGGGGGTGCTGGCACTGGGGATCGGCGGGATCTACGCGGTGCAGATCCTGCGCTGAGGTTTGGTGAGGTCGGGCGGTGAGCGCCGCCGCCTCCTCGCGGGCTCAGGCCCCCAGCGCCGCCGCCTCCGCCGTCAGCCGCGCCACCCGGTCCCAGTCCTTCGCCGCCACCGCGTCGCCCGGGACCATCCAACTGCCGCCCACGCAGGCCACGTTGGGCAGAGCGAGGTACGCGGGTGCGGAGGCGGCCGAGATGCCGCCGGTCGGGCAGAAGCGGGCCTGGGGGAGCGGGGCGGAGAGCGCCTTGAGATAGGCGGTGCCGCCCGCCGCCTCGGCCGGGAAGAACTTCATGTCGCTCACCCCGCGCTCCAGCAGGGCCACCACCTCCGAGGTGGTCGAGACGCCGGGCAGGAACGGCACTCCGGCCTCCCGCATCGCCTCCAGCAGCGCGTCCGTCCACCCCGGGCTGACCAGGAACCGGGCCCCCGCCTCGACGGTCTCCCGTACCTGCTGCGGAGAGATGACCGTCCCCGCGCCGACCACCGCCCCCGGCACCTCGGCGGCGATGGCCCGGATGGCGTCCGGCGCGGCGGGTGTCCGCAGGGTCACCTCGATCGCCGGGAGCCCGCCCGCCACCAGCGCCCGCGCCAGCGGCACCGCGTCGGCCACGTCGTGCAGGACGACGACGGGGACGACGGGGGCGAGATCCAGGACGGAGGTGTCGGAGGGGGCGGCCGGGGGCGGTGAGGAAGAGGTCATGGAGTCATCCTGTCGCGAGGCGGACGTTGTGTGCAACGGCCGTTGCGCAGGATGCAACAGGAGCCCGGTCTCAGTGGATCTCCGTCACCACCACATCCAGCGCCCACGGCCGCCCGGCCCGCGCGGGGGCCTCGGCCTCCACCACGTACCCGAGATCCCGCAGCGCATCCACCAGCTCCGCCGGGCTCTTCGGCCGCGCCCCGGACAGCAGCAGGTCCCGCACCATCCGGCCCTTGGTCGCCTTGTTGAAGTGGCTGACCACGGACCGCTTCTCCACCCCGTCCACGATCTGCGACTGGAGCACCCGCACACTCGCCGTACGCGCGGCCACCTCGCCCTTGGGCTTCCAGGCCGCGGTGTACGCCGACGAGCGGAGGTCCAGGACGAGTCCGGCCCCGGCGGCCTCGGGCATGACCGTTTCCATGGGCCCGCGCCAGTACGCGCCGAGCGCGCCGAGGCCGGGGAGCTTCACGCCCATCGAGCAGCGGTACGGGGGAATCCGGTCGCCGATCCGGACCGCGCCCCACAGCCCGGAGAAGACCAGCAGGGAGGTGGCGGCGCGGCGCCGGGCGTCCGCGTCCAGGGTGGCCAGGCCGAGGGCGTCGTAGAGGACACCCGTGTACAGCTCCCCGGCCGGACGGGTCCCGGCGGTCCGCAGCTCCGCGTTCTTCCCCACCTCGCCCCGCAGCCCCACACTCAGCCCGAGCACCTCGCGGGCCTTCTCCTCGTCCGCCTGGCACAGCTCGACCAGCTCGTCCAGGACCGCCGCCCGGCCCTCGGCGAGCCCCGGCAGCGACAGGGACTCCGGCTTCAGGGGAGCCCCGCGCCCCGAGGCGGCCTTTCCTTCGGAGGGCGGCAACAGCACGAGCACGGCGGTTCTCCTTCGTACGCACGACAAGCGGGGCCCGGTCCGCGTGCGGGCTTTCCGGGTCCCCGGCAAGGGTACGGGGGCGGGCCCTCACTCCGGCGTGGGCGAGGGTGCCCGCCTCTGCGTGAGCGCGGCGACCGCCGCCCGGGGGCCGTCCGCGTGGAAGCGGAGCGTCCGGGCCGTACCGCGCCGGCCGAGCGGCCGTACGAACTCCACCGGCTCCGTCAGCTCCACCGTCACCGTCGTCCGGCTCCCCACCACCAGATCCAGCGTGCCGTCCTCGTCGACCCGCACGAGCGAGCCGTCCGGGTAGCGCCGCTCCACCCGGGCGGAGGCGATACCGGAAGCGGGGACCCGCAGGTCGAACAGGGCGCCGTAGCGCAGCCGCAGCGAACCGTCGGCCTCCACCACGTGCGGCCGGGTCACACAGGCCGCGTGCAGGGCCAGGACCAGCAGCACGCCGTACACGCCCACCACGAGCAGGATCGCGTGGACCAGCGGCCAGGGGATGACCAGGGCCAGCACCACGGTCTCCAGGACGGAGGCGAAGAGGAACGCGTACATCATCCCGGTCTGCGCGCCCGTGTACGGGACGGGCAGCGCACCCTCCGGGAGCCGGTGGCGTCGGCGTACGGCCCACAGGCCGAGACTGTGCAGCGCCCGGAACTCGTGCACCACCAGCCGCCGCACGGCCACCGGCACCAGAACGCGCACCGCCCCCCGCGAGGCCTCCCGCCGTCCGGCCCCGGCCCGCCGCCGGGCCGCGTACAGCCGCCCCAGCACGGCGGCCTCCAGCGCCAGCACGCCCGCCACCAGCACCTCGGCCACCAGCAGGACGGCGCCCGGTACCCGCACCCCGGCCACCACACAGACGATCAGCACCGCTTCCGCGGGCAGCACCGCCCACGCCGTACCCCGCGCCACCCGCAGGGACGCCGTCATCTCCGCGGCCTCTGCTGCCGTCCCCGTCCCCGTCCCTGCTCCCGCTCCCGTACTCATGAAGTCCTCCCCTGAGGCCCGTGCATCCGCATCCGCATCCGTTCGGTCAGCGCTTCCATCACCAGGCGCACCACCTCGCGCTGTGCGGGCGGATAGTCGGCGAGCAGCGCCTGCCCGAACCCCGTCGACAGCGAGGCCCCCTCCGGGATCACCGCCAGGGCGTCCTCCGGTACGGCGGCGGCGAGGTCGGCGGCCAGCGGGGCGATGCGCGGGTCGTCCGCCCCGGCCCCGGCCAGCTCGTCCAGCCGCTCGTACAGCGCCTGTGCGCCGGGATCCTCGGCCAGCGGCCGCAGCGCCGCGTACACCTCGGCCCCGCCGACCGCCGTGTCCAGCAACGCCAGGTGCTCGCGGTCCTTCACGGCGGCGGGGGACCCGGCGGCGGGCGCGCCCTCCAGGAGGGCGGTCAGGGCGGGGGAGAGCGGCCCGTCGGCGGTGAGCGGTGTCTCCAGGAGCGCGGCCAGCACCTGCCGCCGCTCGTGGATCTCCCGCTCCTGCCGGGCCAGGTCCGCGTCGAGCTCCCCCAGCACCTCGGCCAGCTCCCGCCCCGCGTCGTCCGCGAGCACGTCCCGTACCTCGTCCAGGGAGAGCCCGATCTCGGTCAGCCGCCGGATACGGGCCAGCAGCACGGCATCGCGGACGGTGTAGGCCCGGTAGCCGTTGGCGTGCCGGGCGGGCTCGGGCAGGAGGCCGATGTGGTGGTAGTGCCGGACGGCCCGGGAGGTGACTCCGACGAGCGCGGCGATCTCTCCGATACGCATGCGGCCAGTAGAAACCCTGACGCTGCGGCAAGGTCAAGCACCGCTCTCCTTCCCGCTGTCCTCCCGCTGTCCTTCCCGCTCTCCTTCCCGTTGTCCTTCCTGCCGGGCTGCCTGTGCGGCCCGGTAGGATGGCGCGTACGGCAGAAGAGTCGGCCGGACGGCCGCGTGGGGATCCCCGGATCCTCCCGAGGAACGTCCGGGCTCCACAGGGCAGGGTGGTGGCTAACGGCCACCCGGGGTGACCCGCGGGACAGTGCCACAGAAAACAGACCGCCCGGGATCTCGGTCCCGGGTAAGGGTGAAACGGTGGTGTAAGAGACCACCAGCGCCTGAGGTGACTCAGGCGGCTAGGTAAACCCCACCCGGAGCAAGGTCAAGAGGGGCCGTTCCCGTCGAGGGAGCGGGCCTGCGTGAACGCCTGAGGGCTGCTCGCCCGAGTTCACGGGTAGACCGCACGAGGCCGGCAGCAATGCCGGTCCTAGATGGATGGCCGTCTCCCCGGCCGCCGCGAGGCGACCGGGCGACAGAACCCGGCGTAGAGGCCGGCTCGTTCTGCCGGTACGCGAGAAGGGCCTTCGACCCCTTGGGTTCCACCGGGTCGAAGGCCCTTCTCGCGTTGTGCGGGGGGTGCGCGTTCTCCATGGGCCCCGACGGCCTGATGGGATGGGGCCCATGGAGAACGCGCAGAACAAGGCCCAAGAGACCTGGTGGGCAAGGCCGTTGACGGTGTTCCTGACTGGTTCACTGCTGCTGTCCGTGCTGTCGCACGCCTTCCAGGGCTGGTTCCGGACCGTGCTCATGACCGTCGGCGCCGTCCTCGAAGCGACCGGGGTGGTCTGGGGCGTGGTGCGGTGGTTCACCTGGCGGCGCCGCCGGGACGCCACCGCCACCGCCGGGCGCTCCACGCCGCTGCCGGCCGAGCGCCCCGGTGCGCTGCCTGGCCGCCATGGCCAGAGCCGACAGGACGGAGACCGAGAGCCCCACGAGGACGGCCGCGTAGCCGGTCGCACCGGCAGCGCCACCGAGGTAGCCGAGGCCGACGGTGTACGAGACGAAGACGAGTTCGGCCAGACACGCGGCCCCCAGGAAGCGGGCGGCGGTGAAGCCCGCCGGGGCGGCCACGAGCCCGCCCACGAACCGGCCACCTGGCACGAAGCGGACACCGATCACCCCGGGCGTCCCGTAGGCACGGATGTGCCGGGTGATCCGCGTCCGCGCCTCGGGCCCGGCTCCGCGCCGGACGAACGTGCGCGCCTTGGGCCCGGTTCCGGAGCGGACGAACGTACGCACCACCGGCCCGGCTCCGGAGCGGACGAACGTGCGCGTCTCGGGCCCGGCTCCGGAGCGGGTGAACCGGAGCCGGGCCCGTGAGGCGAGCAGGGACCCGGCGGCGAAGACGGCCAGGTCGCCGAGGACCGCGCCCACGAACGGCGCGGTGAGGACGAGCGGGACGCTCAGTCTGCCCGCGGCGGCCAGCGCTCCGGCGGTGGCCAGGACAGCGGCGTTGGGGACGAGGGGCAGAGCCATGACGAGGGCGAGCGCGGGATAGATCCACAAGGACTCCACCGGCATCGCGCTCAGCTCCGGCCCCATGGCCGTCCTCCTCGGTCGGTGTCGTACGGCAGCCGGTGGCGTACGGCCGCGGCGGGGCGTCAGAGCCGGCCGGTGGACTCTCCGTGCAGCAGGGCGCCGCCGAGCGGAGTGATGGAGTGCTGCACCTTGTTGAACGTGCGCAAGGTGGTGATCAGGCCGGCCGCCCGGAGGATCGAGGTGTGCTGACTGGCCGCCGCCGAGGAGATCCCGACCCGCTCGCCGACCTCCGTGGTCGTCAGGCTTCTGGTGAGGATTTCCAGTACGGCCGTGCGGGTGCGGCCCATGAGCGCGTCGAGCGCGTTGTCGTCGGCCTGGCAGTCCTCCCACAGCGACTCGACCCACTCCGGTCTGACCGGGATCGGGTAGATCAGGGTCATGCCGTCGCCGTTCTCGTCCTCGATCAGCACGGGCGGGCGGCCCGCCAGGAAGAGCGACGGCTCCAGGGTGATCCCGGTCGCCTCAAGTTTGAGGTCTTCCCCGACACCCGGGATTCCCAGCACCGGCGGGTTCCAGCGGATCGCGGGGTGGAGCGTGGAGAGCAGCTTGCCGACGCCTCCGCTGAGCATGATCTGGCCACGTGCCACCCGGTCGGCGTCCAGCCGCTTGGCCATGGCCTTCCAGTAGGGGGCCACCGCGGTGCGCCGGAAGTCCTCCAGGTCCTTGACGACCTGCGGCCAGGAGACGGCACGTTTTCCGGCCGCCTGCTCCGCCCGGAGCTGCCGCACCACCTGGTCGATGTCGGGGAAGGGGCGCACGATCTGGGCGAGTTGCACCAGAGGGCGTACGGAACCCGCGCTTCCCGTTCTCTTCCGCCATGTCTTGAAAGCGGCCCCGCCGCCTCCGCTGGACAGCATGTCCAGGGCGAAGACGGTCTCTCTGAGCTGGCTGGAATGGGTTCGTATGTGAATCTTGGACAGGCTTTCAGGCGTCAGGTATAAGCCACGCATATTCCCCCCGTAGGATTTGTGCGCATGTAGAGCTGCCGCTACCGAGACTCGATGAACGAAGTTCGGCTCCCGAATCGTCTGCTGCATTGGCGGTGCCCGAGTTTACCTCAGCGAAATTGATCTCGCTCGCCCGAGACCGTGCCTCTTGCCATCATGATGCAAGGGCCTACGGGGATCTGGAAGTGGTGTCCGCACTCCTTCCAGGGGTTCAGCTGGCTGCACCGTCCGGATTCCCGAGTTCCGGACCTTCCGGATTCCTGAGTTCCGGAAGCCAGGGCGCCCGGCTCTGCTCATGCGCAAATATCAGATCGGCGTGGCGGAGGGAGGACGATATTGCGTCGTGTCCGGCGAGGAGCAGCCGTCGCGCCCGCGCCTCCACTGTGAAATCCCATACCTCCTCGTCGTGGGAGACCGTGCAGTTCACCAGATCGACGGCGACCGTCCCCTCAGGGTTCGCCTCCACCGACGACATGAGGTGCTCCACCACCGGCAACGGCTGTTCGATCGGGAGTAGCCCGTTATTCAGTGCGTTGCGTTGAAAAATATCACCGAATCCAGCGGCGATCACCACCGTGAATCCGCCATCCCGGAGCGCCCAGACGGCGTGCTCCCGGGAGCTGCCGATGCCGAAGTTGCGCCCGGCCAGCAATAGGGAAGCACCGGCGGCCCGCGGTTGCGACAGAGCGAAATCGGCCTCCTTGCGCCAGTTGGCGAAGAGAGCGTCCTCGTAGCCCGATTTCGTCACTCTCTTGCAGAATTCGGCAGGCACGATCTGGTCGGTGTCGACGTTGTCGCGGCGGAGCGCCACGGCGCGCCCGATATGTTGGTGGAAGGGCTGGGGCATTTCTCTGCTCCGATCGGCGGTGCGGGCATGGGCCCGCGCTGGTGGGTCCCGGTGGGCGCGGGGCTGGTTCACAGGTCGCCGGGGGCGGCCAGCCGCCCCGCGACGGCGGTCGCGGCCGCGACGGAGGGCGACACCAGGTGCGTACGGGCCCGGGAGCCCTGGCGGCCCTCGTAGTTCCGGTTGGACGTGGAGGCGCACCGCTCACCGCCGGTGAGCCGGTCGCTGTTCATGCCGAGGCACATGGAGCAGCCGGGCAGCCGCCACTCGGCCCCCGCCGCGCCGAACACCTGGTCCAGCCCCTCGCTCTCGGCCTGTTCGCGGACGAGCGCCGAGCCGGGCACCACGATCATGCGGGTCCCCGCGGCCACCTTGCGGCCGTCGAGGACCTCGGCCGCCGAGCGCAGGTCCTCAAGCCTTCCGTTGGTGCACGAGCCCAGGAAGACGACATCGATGGGGATGTCCCGCACCCGGGTCCCCGGCGTCAGCCCCATGTAGTCGAGCGCGCGCCGGGCGGCCGACCGGGCCTGGTCGTCGGGGAGCCCCTCCGGGTCGGGCACGACCCCGTGGACGGGAACGACCTGGCCGGGATTGGTCCCCCAGGTCACCAGCGGCGTCAGACCGGAGACATCGAGGGTGACGGAACGGTCGAAGACGGCTCCCTCGTCGGTGCGCAGGGTCTTCCAGTGGGCCAGGGCCGCGTCCCACAGCTCGCCCCGGGGGGCGTACGGGCGGTCCCGCAGATAGGCGAACGTCGTCGCGTCGGGGGCGATCAGGCCGGCTCGCGCGCCTGCCTCGATGCTCATGTTGCAGATGGTCATCCGGGCTTCCATGGAGAGACCGCGGATGATCTCGCCGCGGTACTCGATCATGTGGCCGCGCCCGCCGTTCGTCCCGATCTCGCCGATCAGGGCGAGGACGAGGTCCTTGGCGCCGACGCCGGGTGGCAGGGTGCCGGTGAACTCGACGGACATCGTGTCCGGACGATTCATCGCCAGGCACTGGGTGGCCAGGACGTGTTCCACGTCGCTGGTTCCGATACCGAAGGCCAGCGCACCGAGGGCGCCGTGGGTGGAGGTGTGACTGTCCCCGCAGACGACGGTCATACCGGGCTGGACCAGGCCGAGTTGGGGGCCGACCACATGGACGATCCCCTGACGGTCGTCACCCATGCGGTACAGCTCGATGCCGTGCTGGTCGCAGTTGGCGCGCAGCGTCTCGATCTGGGTGCGGCTGACCGGGTCCCGGAGCTCGCTCGTGTCCGTGGGGACGTTGTGGTCCTCCAGAGCCAGGGTCAGCCGGGGACGGCGTACCTCACGGCCCGTGAGCCGTAACCCGTCGAAGGCCTGCGGAGAGGTCGCCTCGTGGGTCAGATGGAGATCGACGTAGAGGAGGTCCGGCTCCCCCTCCTCCCGGTGCACCACGTGGCTCTCCCACAGCTTCTCCGCCAGCGTCCTCCGGCCGTCCGGGTGATCCATCTCGTTCCCCTGTCTGGTGAGCGGCAGCAGGCTGTCCGATGAGCAGCCGACTGTCCGGAACTCCTGAGCAACCGCAGCTCCGCGTAGCCCCGCAGCTCCGTGGCCCCGCAGCCCCGTAACTCCGTAGCCCAGCAGCCCCGCAGCCCCGCGCGTCATGACGCGCCACCGAGCGTCACACGGGGCTCAGCGGCTTGCCAGGGGATTAAGCACTGGGCTAACCCCCCAGCCCACCGGCCTCCGCGACACCGTCCTGACCGGGGGAGAACGCCCAGCCTCCAGCCTCCTGCAGTGAGGCCGGTACAGGAGGCCATACCTCGGTCCGGGCGCTGGCCTCACTGTGCGAACTCCCCTCGCCCGCAACGATGGTTGAGGGGCCTCGAACGGCCCGGCAGGTGGTGCCGAGGGGAGCTGGATCATGTGGGGGAATCGTGGGTCGCGCGGTCGGCGCCGTCTGTCGGCCGTCGTCCTGACCGTCCTGACGGTCCTCGGTACGGGCAGCTGGACGACCGGGGCCGAACCGCTCACACCGTCCACCCCGCCCGGGATCGAGGCCTGGCAGGCCGACCGCGCCCGAGGTGAGCGGCTGCCCGACCCCGCCACCGCCTCGCCCGCCGAGGTGTCCGGATTCTTCGCCCGCGCGACCGCCGCCCGGCTCGGCCGGCTGCTCGACCGCCATCCGGGGACGCTCGGCAATCTGGACGGCGCCCCCGTGCGGCTGCGGTACGCGGCCAACAGGAAGGCGATCCGGGCGGAGGCGCTGCGCGAGCTCACCCGGGCCGAGGACCGGTCGCTGCCGGACCGCACCCGTCGGCGGGCACATGAACGCGCCGGACGGTACGGCGAACTCCTGCTGCCGGGACGGCAGATCCTCGCCTTCGACCCGCGGGGCCGCGGTCAACTCGTCGAGGTGTACGGGGATCTGACGGCCGCGGCCCGTACGGCGGTCGTCGTGCCCGGCTCGGACATCGACCTGATGTCGTTCGACCGGGCCAAGGACCCGTACGGCACCCCGTCGGGGATGGCGAAGTCCCTGCACGGGCGGATGGCGGCCGTCGCCCCGTCGACACCGACGGCGGTGATCGCCTGGGCCGGGTACACCACCCCGTCCGGCATCGGCGTCGACGCCGCCACCGGACGGCTCGCCGAGGCGGGCGCCCCGCGCCTGTCCCGGCTGCTGTCGGGCCTGGCGGCCACGGGCGCACCGGCCCCCGCCGTGTTCTGCCACAGCTACGGCTCCGTGGTGTGCGGCCTGACGGCACGGCAGGCGCAGCCGGGCACCCTGGGCGACCTGGTGTTCGTCGCGGCGCCGGGCACCCGGGCCGGTTCGGCCACCGGCCTGGGGACGACCTCCAGGGTGTGGGCCGCGACCGCCGCCTCCGACTGGATCCAGCATGTCGCCGGGCTCAGGATCCTCGGGCTCGGCCACGGGGCCGACCCGTCCGACCCCGCCTACGGCGCCCGCCCGGTGCCCACGGCCCGTGTCACGTCCCACACGGGCTACTTCGCCCCGGGCAGCGACGCGCTGGCCGCCTTCACGGACATCGCGCTGGGCCGCCCGCCTGGTGGGGATGTGGCGTCGGCCCGTCTGTCCGGTGGGGATGTGGCGCTGGGCCGTCCGCCCGGTGGGGGTGTGGCGTCGGCCCGTCTGTCGGGTGGGGACGCGGTGCCCGCCCATCCGCCTGGTGGGGATGTCGCGCCCGCCCGTCCGCCCGGTGGGGACGCGGCACCGGCCCGTCCGCCCGGTGCGGGCGGAAACGCCCCGCACCCCCGGTGAACCGGCTGAACCGGCGCCGCAGGGCGCTCACCTCCTCCCGCCCGTTTCCTGCGGCAGTCGCCGCCGACGCTCCGAGGAACGCCATGACCACTCCTCCTGACACCGCCGCCGCCTCGCGGCTGTCCCGGCTGTCCCGGCTGCGCGCCTCCGCGCGGCGGGTGGCCCTCGCGATCGACGCCCGGACCCCCTTGGGGCGCGACCGGGGGCTCGACGGGCTGCGGGCGCTCGCCCTGCTCGCCGTGCCGACCGGGCACTGGCTGGTCGGCGGCTTCACGCTCGACGCCGACGGTGCCCTGCGCAACGCGAGTCCGCTGACCGCCCTGCCGTTCCTCGCCCCGGTCAGCTGGCTCCTCCAACTGCTCGGCATCTTCTTCCTGGTCGGCGGATACGCCTCCGCGCGGTCGTACGGGCGGGCCGCCCGGAGCGGTGTTCCGGCCACGGAGTGGCTCCGCTCCCGGCTGCTGCGGCTGGGCCGTCCGGTGCTGGCCGTCGCCGCCGTCTGGGCCGTGCTCGTGACGGTGCTGCACGCGGCCGGTGTACCCGCCGCGACCGTGCGTACGGCGGCGACCCTGGTGATCCAGCCGCTCTGGTTCGTGGGCGTGTACGCGTTCATCACGGCCCTCACCCCCTGGTGCCTGCGCGCCGCCCGCCGCCTGGGGCCCCTCTCCGCCGGGATCCTGCTCGTGACGGTCGCCGCGGTGGACTTCCTGCGGTACGGACCGTACGCGGACGCCGTGCCCGGCTGGGTGAGCCTGGTCAACCTGCTGGCCGGCTGGCTCTTCGGCTACCAGCTCGGAGTCTGCTGGAGCGAGCACCGGCTGAGCCGGCGCACCGCGCTGGCGCTGCTGGCGGGCGGGGCGGCCCTGTTCGCCACGCTGCTGCTGGCCTTCGGCTACCCGGTCAGCATGGTGGGCGTCCCCGGCGAGGGCCGCACCAACGCCCACCCGCCGTCGCTGCTGGTGGTGGCGCTGGCCGCCGCCCAGTGCGGCGCGGCCGTGCTGCTGCGCGACCGGATCGGCCGGGCCCTGCTGCGGCCGGCGCTCTGGGCCCCCGTGGTCGCGGTCAACCTCTGCGCCCTGACCATTCTCTGCTGGCACCAGACGGCGATGCTGGCCACCGCGATACCCGGGTCCTTCCTCGGTGCGCTGCCCGGTCTGACGACGGCGCCGCAGAGCACGGAGTGGGTCCTCGCCCGGCTGCTCTGGCTGCCCGTCTTCGCGCTCGTCTTAGCCCTGATCGCCCGGTACACACGGCGGTTCGAGGGGCCGTGGACCGGGGCGGGCCGGGCGCGCGGGGTGATCGCGTCCGTCCTGGCGGCGGTGTTCGCCGCCTTCGCCCTCGGGTTCGTCTCATGACCGCGCCGCCTGCTCGCGGCCCTTCCTCCGACGCAGCATCTGGGCGGTCAGGAAGGCCAGTTCGAGGGACTGGGTGTGGTTGAGACGAGGGTCGCAGGCGGTCTCGTAGCGGCGGTGCAGATCGGCCTCGCGCACGTTCCCGCCGCCCCCGACGCACTCGGTGACGTCGTCGCCGGTGAGCTCGACATGGATGCCTCCCGCATGGGTGCCGAGGGCGGCGTGCACATCGAAGAAGCCCTGCACCTCGTCCATGATGTCCTCGAACCGGCGTGTCTTGTGCCCGCTCGCCGCCTCGAAGGTGTTGCCGTGCATCGGGTCGCAGACCCACGCGACCGGCACGCTGTTGGCGGTGACCTTCTCCACCAGGGCGGGCAGCCGCTCGCGGACCCGGTCCGCGCCCATCCGCACCACGAACGTGAGCCGCCCCTCCTCGCCGAGCGGGTTGAGGCGCTCCGCGTACGCGAGTGCCTCGTCGGCGGTGGCGTCCGGGCCGAGCTTGACGGCCACGGGGTTGCGGATCCGGGAGAAGAACTCGACGTGCGCGCCGTCCAGCGCCCGGGTGCGCTCCCCGATCCACAGCAGATGGCCACTGGTGGCGTACGGCAGACCGGTGCGGCTGTCGGCACGGGTCAGGGCGGCCTCGTACTCCAGGAGCAGCCCCTCGTGGCTCGCGAAGAACTCGACGGCGCGCAGCTCGTGGGGGCGGACCCCGCAGGCCGCCATGAAGCGCAGTGCCCGGGAGACCTCGTCGCTCAGCGCCGTGTACCGGCGCCCGGCGGGGGAGTCGTCGATGAACCCGCGGTTCCAGGTGTGGGCCTGCTCCAGGTCCGCGGCCCCGCCCGCGGCGAACGCCCGCACCAGGTTGAGGGTCGCTGCCGAGGCCTCGTAGACACGGCGCAGCCGCCCCGGGTCGGCCCGGCGCGCCTCGGGCGTGAACTCCGGGGAGTTGACGGCGTCGCCCCGGTAGACGGGCAGGGTGACCCCGTCGCGTGTCTCGGTGGGGCGGGAGCGCGGCTTGCCGTACTGGCCGGCCACCCTGCCCACCTTGACCACCGGCACCGAGGCCGCGTGGGTGAGGACGACGGCCATCTGGAGCAGGGTTCTGAGCTTCGCCTCGATGGCTTCGCCCGACACCCCCGAGAGGGTCTCGGCGCAGTCGCCGCCCTGGAGCAGGAACGCCTCCCCCCGGGCCACGGCGCCGAGCCGCCGCTTCAGCCGGTCGCACTCCTGCGCGAGGACGAGCCCCGGGGCCTTCGCGAGCCCGGTGACGACCTGACGCAGGGCGTCGGGGTCGGGCCACTCGGGCTGCTGGGCTGCGGGCAGGTCCCGCCAGCTCTCCGCGGTCTCCCCGGGAGCGTGAGCCGGAGCGGAAGCGGAAGCGGAAGCAGAAGTGGAAGTGGAGGCAGGGGAAGGGGAAGGGGTTCGGGATGTGGTCGGAAGCATGGTCACTGCGGCCTTTCCTGACAGACGGATTCTCCGGCGGTGAAGGCGGCGGAGATGGCGGAGATGGCGGAGGAAGGGAAACGCGAACGGGTCCGTATGAATTGCAGCGTGTGGCGCGGAATGGGGTCAACGATTCCCGGAGTGGTCCGTAGGAGGGTGCGGGAATTGGTCTGGTCGCTCTTCACGGAGCGGTGTTTGACTGACGCGGCCCGATGACCGACACGTAAAGGACCGCCATGGATCTCACACCGTGTGCCGTGCGCGTCACCTCCACGGAGCTGCCGCCCCATGAACCGCTCGCCCTGTACACCGCCCTGCTCGGTGAGCTGGGGCAGCAGGAGGTCTTCCTCCTGGAGAGCCTGTCCGGCCCCGACCGGGACCGCCGTGCCTCGGTCGTCGGGTACGGCCGGCTCGCGGAGATACGGGTCTTCGCCCGTCATGCGGAGATCGAGGGCGTACCGGCGCTGCGGGAGCGGCTGGCCGCCGTGGCCGACGCCGCCGGGATGACCACCGACGCCTCCGGGGCGGACGGGGCGGACGGGGTGGGCGGGGCGGCCGAGGGCCGTCTGGTGCGCCGGTTCGCCGCTCCCGAGCAGATCTGGGAGCTGCTGCGAGGCGCCCAGGCGCTGTTCGCCGTCGAGGGCGATGTGCTGCCGGACGCCTACTCCTTCGGCTTCCTGACCACCGTGGCCTACGAGTCGGCCTGGCACATGGACGAGCTGCCGGACCGGGAGACCCCGTCGTCCGGCGCGGACATCACGTTCACCCTGTTCCGGGACACCGTCCGCTACGAGCGGGGAGCCACGGCCCCGCTGTCCCTCACGGCCCGTTCGCAGGCGTTCCCCTCACCGGACGCCGCCTCGGTCCTGGCCCGCGCCGAGAAGGCGGCCCGCGCCGCCGCCCCACCGCCGTGCCCGGACGCTCCGGCCCCCCGCTCCGTGCGCGACAGCGTCAGCCGGGACACCTTCCTGGGCTGGGCCCGCCGCTGCCTGGAGCACATCCGGGTCGGGGACATCTACCAGATCCAGATCGGGCACCGGGTCGACGTCGACACGGAACTGACCCCCGTCGAGGTGTACCGGCGCCTGAGGTCCCGCAACCCGTCCCCGTACATGTACCTGGCACCGAGGGCCGACGGGACGCTCATCGGCGCGAGCCCCGAGCTGTTCTTCCGCACCGAGGGCGACGAGGTCGTGATGCGGCCGATCGCCGGCACCACCCGGCGGGCGGCGACCGACGAGGAGAACGAGCGGCGTGTCAAGGAGATGCTCACCAGTACGAAGGAGCAGGCCGAGCACGTGATGCTGGTGGACCTGTGCCGCAACGACATCGGGCGGGTCTGCCGGCCGCGCACGCTCGCCGTCGGCGAACTGATGGCGGTGGAGGCGTACTCCCACGTCTTCCACATGGTGTCCACCGTCAGCGGCCGCCCGGAGCCGGGCTCCGACGTCTGGAGCCTGCTCCGCGCGACCTTCCCGGCCGGCACGATGACCGGCGCCCCCAAGCTGCGCGCGATGGAGATCATCGACGGTCTGGAGGAGGAGCCGAGGGGGGCGTACGCGGGCGCGGTCGGACTGGTCGACGTGGGGGGCTGGAGCGAACTCGCCCTGTGCATCCGCACCATCGTGCACGACGGGCGTACGTACTCCACGCAGAGCTCCGCAGGCATGGTCGCCGAGTCGGCGCCGGAGGCGGAGTGGAACGAGACCCTGGCGAAGATGGGCGCCGCCTACTGGGCGCTGACCGGTGAGGAGCTGGTGTGACGAACGTACTGCTGGTGGACGCCTACGACAGCTTCGTCCACATCATCGACCAGTATCTGCGCGCCCTCGGCGCGACCACGGAGGTCGTGCGCTCCGGAGCGCACACGCCACAGGAGCTGGCCGCCCGCCGACCGGACGCCGTCGTCCTCGGCCCGGGGCCCGGCCACCCCTCGGTGAGCGGACACGTCGAGCTGGTGCGCGAGTTCGCCGGGAAGGCCCCGCTGCTGGGCGTCTGCCTGGGCCACCAGGCCATCGGCCTCGCCTTCGGCGGCCGCGTGGAGCTCGCGGACCATCTGATGCACGGCCGCACGAGCACCATCCGCCACGACGGCGAGGGCGTCTTCGAGGAGCTGGGCAGGAGCACGGTGGCCACCCGGTACCACTCGCTGGTGGTCGCCCGGCCGCTGCCGGACGTGCTGGTGGAGACGGCCACGGCCGTCGACGACGGCTATGTGATGGGCGTACGCCACCGGGAACTGCCCATCGAGGGCGTGCAGTTCCACCCCGAGAGCATCATGACGGAGGGCGGTATGCGACTGTTCGAGAACTTCCTGTCGACCTCGACTCCGACTCCGGCCCCGACCTCGGCCCCGACCCCGACTCCGACCTCGGCCCCGACTCCGGTGCCGACCCCGGTCGCGTAGCGCCACCGGGACCCGCTACGCCGCCAGCCCCGGTCTGCGCGCGTACGCCGCTCCCAGCGCCCCGACCGCTTCGGCCAGGGCGGTGTGCGGTACGCCGGTGTAGCCGACGACCAGGGCGGGTGCGGCGAGCCGGGGCCGGGCGTGATGCCGGGCCCCGCCCCGTACGAGTACGGAGAAGTCCAGTGCCCGGGCGACCAGTTCGGCCTCGTCGACACGGCGCGGCAGCGTGATGTACGCGTGCAGACCCGCCGCCGAGCCGATCACCCGGGCGCCCGGCAGATGCCGGTTCACCGCCCGCTCCAGGGACGTGCGCCTGGCCCGGTAACGCGCCCGCTGACGGCGCAGATGGTGGTCGAAGCGGCCCGAGCGCATCAGCTCGGCCAGGGCGAGCTGGGTGAAGACGTCCGACCCCAGGTCGTGCAGGGAGCGGGCCCGCTCCAGCAGCGGGATCAGCCGGGACGGGGCCGCGAGCCAGCCCGAACGCAGCCCCGGCGCGAGCGACTTGCTGGCCGTGCCCCCGTACACCACCCGCTCCGGGGCGAGCCGCTGCAACGCGGGCGGGCGGGCCCCGTGCTCCAGCCAGAGATCCCCGTCGTAGTCGTCCTCGATCACCCACGCGTCGTTCGCCCGGGCCCAGCGCACCAGGGCCTCCCGGCGCGCCGCGGACAGCGTGATGCCGGTCGGGAACTGGTGGGTGGGAGTGACCATGACTGCCCGCGCCCCGGTCCTGCTCAGCGCCTGGACATCGATGCCCTCCTCGTCCAGCGGTACGGGTACGGGGCGCAGCCCCGCCTCCGCGATGAACTGCCGCTGCTGGTGGTGACAGGGGTCCTCCATCGCGATGGCGCCGATGTCCAACTCCGCGAGGACCGTGCACAGCAGCCCGAGCGCCTGCCCGAAACCGGAGACCGCCATGACCTGGCCCGGCGTGGTGCGGACGCCCCGGGCGCGGCCCAGATACCGGGCCAGCTCCTCGCGCAGCGCGGGGGCGCCGGCCAGCGGCGGGTAGTCGAGGTCGGCGGGGTCCGCCGCCCGGACGGCCCGCTGGTAGGCGGCCAGCCACTCCCGGTGCGGGAACCCGCTGACGGGCGAGGTGCCCGCGCGCAGGTCCCACCGGGCCCGGGGAACGGTCCCGTCGTCCAGGAGGGTCGCGACGGCGGGCGGGGCGACATGGGCCGCGACCCGGGTTCCGGAGCCGCGTACGGACTCCAGGTACCCCTCGGCGATGAGCCGCCCGTACGCCTCGACGACGACGCTGCGCGAGACCCCGACGTCCTCGGCGAGCTGCCTGCTGGACGGCAGCCGGGCGCCGGGGTGGAGCTCGCCGTCGGAGATCCGGGCGCGCAGTGTCGACTCGATCTGCGCCGTGAGGGGTTCCTTGCATTCCCGTGAAATATCGATGAGCGCATGCCAGGGCATTATCTCCTCCTCCCGTTCACCGAAATCCGGAGAAGCGGACTCCGGAGAAGTGGCCTGCGGAGAAGCGGACTCCGGGGAAGTGGACTGCGTATCCGGGAGCCGATTGGTCTGGTGGCCGATTCCGTACGCGGCACAGAATTGCCGGGTACCGAGAGAACGGGTGCCGAGAGAAAAGGGAGAGGGCGCGTGATGAACGCGGAACCGGAAGCGGGCAGGGAACATTCCTGGCCCGGACTGCTCATGGCACTCCTCGCGGGGGAGGACCTCCCGGCGGACCGGACGGCCTGGGCGATGGACCAGGTGATGCTCGGCCTCGCCACTCCGGCGCAGCTCGGGGGCTTCCTGGTCGCCCTGCGCGCCAAGGGCGAGACGGCCCAGGAGGTCGAGGGACTTGTCCGGGCGATGTACGACCACGCCGTCCCGCTGGACGTCCCCGGGCCGGTACTGGACATCGTGGGCACCGGAGGGGACCACTCCAACAGCGTCAACATCTCCACCATGGGCGCCGTCGTGGCGGCGGGCGCCGGAGCCCGGGTCGTCAAGCACGGCAACCGGTCGGCGTCGTCGCGGTCCGGTTCGGCCGACGTCCTGGAGCAGTTGGGCGTCGCCTTCGACCTGACACCGGGGGAGACCGCCTCGCTCGCCGAGGAGACCGGTATCACCTTCTGCTTCGCTCCGCTGTTCCACCCGGCGATGCGCCACGCGGGCCCGGCCCGCCGGGAGCTGGGCATCCCGACGGTCTTCAACACCCTCGGCCCGCTGACCAATCCGGCCCGCCCGGCCGCCCAGGCCGTCGGTGTCGCCGATGCCCGGTGGGCGCGGCCGGTGGCCGGAGTGCTGGCCGCCCGGGGCGTCGGCGCGCTGGTCTTCCGCGGGGACGACGGGCTGGACGAGCTGACGGTCACCACTACCTCCACGGTCTGGTCGGTGGTCGACGGGCACGTGTACGAGGAGGTCTTCGACCCACGCGACATCGGGATCCCGCGCGCACCGCTCGATGCGCTCCGGGGCGGGGACGCGGCCCACAACGCGCAGGTCGCCCACGATGTGCTGGCCGGGGCGCGCGGCCCCGTCCGTGATGTGGTCCTGCTCTCCGCGGCGGCCGGTCTGGCCGCGCTGGAGCCCTCCCGCCTGCCGATCGCGACGCGGCTCGCGGCCGGTGTGGAGCGGGCGGGCGAGGCGATCGACTCGGGTGCGGCGGCGGCGGTGCTCCAGCGCTGGGCCGCGCTCTCGACGAAGCTGTCCGCCGCCGGGACGTCCCGGTAGCCCCGGCACGGGCCGGGGCGGACACTTGCCGGGACGTCCCAGTAGCCTCCCGGCGGGCCGTAACGGACACCCGCCGGGACATCTCGGTAGCCCCCAGCGCGAGCCGGGACGGACACCCGCCGGGACGACCCGGTAGCCCCCGGCGGGCCGGGGCGGACACCCGCCCCGGCCCTCCCCCGTGTGCCGAAGCCGCTCCGGGAAGCGCCCGCGCGCCCCATGGCCATGACAGCCCCTCAGCGCACCGCGGAGCGCAGTGCGTGGAGCATCGGGGCAGGCCCGTCGGGGGCCGTGACCAGGCTCTCGCCGACCAGGACCGCGTCGGCGCCGTGCGCGGCGACGGCGGCCACGTCCGCCGGCCCCCGGATACCGGACTCCGCGACGCGCACGACCTCGGGCGGGATGAGCGGAGCCAGCCGCGCGAAGGTGTTCCGCTCCACCCGAAGCGTCTTCAGGTCCCGGGCGTTGACACCGATCATGGTGGCCCCGGCCGCCAGCGCCCGCTCGGTCTCGGCCTCGTCGTGCACCTCCACCAGGGCGGTGAGACCCAGCTCCCGGGCCTGGGCGAGCAGATCGCGCAGCTCGGCCCGGGACAGCGACGCCACGATCAGCAGGGCCAGGTCGGCACCGTACGCGCGCGCCTCCCACAGCTGGTACGGGGTCAGGATGAAGTCCTTGCGCAGGACCGGCAGCCGCACCGCCGCCCGTACCCCGACGAGGTCGTCGAGCGACCCGGAGAAGTACGTCTCCTCGGTCAGTACGCTGACGGCGGCGGCCCCCGCCCGCTCGTAGGCGAGCGCCAGCTCCGCCGGGTCGGGGATCTCCGCGAGCGAGCCCCGGGACGGACTGGCCCGCTTCACCTCGGCGATGACCTGGACCCCGCCGGGCCTCCGGCGCAGCGCGGCGGCCGCGTCGAGAGCGGGAGCGGCGTCCTGGGCCAGCGCGCGCAGCTCGCTCTCGGGCACCCGGCGCACCCGCTCCACCAGCGAGGCCCGCACCGCGTCGTTGATTTGGTCGAGCACCCGCCCCGTCATACCGGCATCGACGGCACGCCCGCCCCCGCCAGCTGGACGGCCCGCGCCACCGCGGCCCGCTTGGCCCGCCGCAGCGCCACGGCCCGGTCGGCGTGCAGGCCCACACCCCAGAACGGGCGGTTGAGCACCGCGAATTCGACGTACACCACATATCCGCGGGCCGGGCCGCCGACGGTCGCGGTGTGCAGGGCACGGATCTCGCCCTGCCCACCGGGACCGCCCGGCAGCAGCTCGGCGTACGCCTGCCAGGCGTCCTCGTCCTCCGGGCCCTCGGCCGGTGCCGCCGGAGCGGCGTCGTCCGGGGGCCCGGCCGCGCCCGGGTCCACGTACCGCTCCTGGAAGGCCTGCCACAGCTGGGCGGCGGTCACCTCGCCGCCCAGGTTCTCGCAGAGCAGCTGCATGGTCGCGGCGAAGTCGATCTGGAGCCGGCGCGGCAGGTCGAGACCGTAGGAGGTGCGCAGCAGATGGTTGATGCCGCCCTTGCCCGACTGGGTGTTGATCCGGATCAGGGCCTGGTAGTCCCGGCCGATGTCCCGCGGGTCGACCGGCAGGTAGGGGACGTCCCATACGTCGTCGTCGTGGTGACGGTTCCGCAGCCCCTTGGCGATCGCGTCCTGATGCGTACCGGCGAAGGAGGTGTAGACGAAGTCGCCGGCCCAGGGGTGGCGGGCGGGCACCGGCAGATGGTTGCAGTCCTCGACGACCCGCCGGACGGCGTCGAGCTCCCGGAGGTCCAGCATGGGGTCGATGCCCTGCGAGAAGAGGTTCATGGCGAGCGTGACCAGGCAGACGTTGCCGGTGCGCTCGCCGTTGCCGAAGAGCGTGCCCTCGACGCGCTGCGCACCGGCCAGCACGGCCAGTTCGGCCGCGGCCACGCCGCTGCCCCGGTCGTTGTGGGGGTGGACGGAGAGCAGCACGCGGTCCCGGTGGGCCAGGTTGCGGCTCATGTACTCGATGCGGTCGGCGAACTCCGCGGGCGGGAACACCTCGACCGTGGCCGGGAGGTTGATCCGCAGGGTGTGCGCGGCTCGGGGCGCCCAGTGCTCCAGGACGGTGTTGCAGATGTCCAGCGCGTACTCCGGTTCCGTCTGGGTGTAGGACTCGGGGGCGTACTGGAGGTAGAGCTCGGTGCCGGGCAGCGAGTCCTGGAGGCCGAGGGCCTGTCGGGCGCCGTCCAGGGCGAGTTCGAGGGTCTGCCGCCGGTCGGTGCGCAGCACCAGTCGGCGCTGCACCTCGGAGGTGGGGTTGAAGACCTGGAGGACGGCCCGGCGCGCTCCGCGCAGGCACTCCACGGTGCGCTCGATGAAGTGCTCGCGGATGGGGGCCATCACCTGGATCACGACGTCGTCGGGGATGGCGTCGTCCTCGATGAGGTGGCGGACGAAGTCGTAGTCGTCCCGGGAGGCCGTGGGGTAGCCGACCTCGATCTCCTTGAAGCCCATGCCGACGAGGAGGTCGAACATGCGCCGTTTGCGCCGGACGTCCATCGGCTCGATGAGCGCCTGGTTCCCGTCCCGCAGGTCGACGCTGGCCCAGAGGGGCGCGCCGGTGGCCCGCCGGTCCGGCCAGGTGCGGTCGGCGAGGCCGAGGGGTTCGTACGGGCGGTACTTGGCGACCGGCATCCCGCTGGGCCGCTGGGTGCCCCAGGACGGGGCTCTGCCGTCCTCGGGTCTTGATGTGTGCACGGTGTCTTCCATCGGAGGCCTCCATGGGAACGATGGAGGCGCCGGGCCGCCGCTGGGGGACGGCGGCCCGGCGCTCCCGGCGTGGGGTGGGCCCTGACGTCCTGGCGTCAGTGGCGCGGGCGCAGTTCGAGGGTGCAGCACTTGACGCTGCCGCCCCCCTTGAGGAGCTCGGACAGGTCCACACCGACCGGCCGGAAACCGGCGGCCCGGAGCTGGTCGGCGAGGCCGGTGGCGGCCTCCGGAAGGACCACGTGCAGACCGTCGCTGACGGCGTTCAGCCCGAACACGGCGGCGTCGGCGGGATCGGCGAGCACGGCGTCGGGGAAGAGCCGCCGCAGCACGGCCAGGCTCCCGGGCGTGAACGCCTGCGGGTTGTACATGACCTCGTCGGTGTCCAGCACGGCGAGGGCCGTGTCCAGGTGGTAGTAGCGCGGGTCCGTCAGCTCCAGGCCGATGACGGGCCGGCCGAAGAACTCCTGTGCCTCGGCGTGCCCCGCGGGGGTGCTGCGGAAGCCGCGCCCGGCCAGGACCCAGGAGCCGGTGACGAGGAAGTCGCCCTCGCCCTCGTTGACGTACTGCGGATCGTGCCGCTCGGTGAAGCCCGCCGTGCGGAACCAGTCCAGATAGGCGGGGCCCTCCGCCGCGCGTTCGGCGTTACGGAAGCGGGCACCGAGCACCTTCCCGTCCACGACCGTGGCGCCGTTGGCCGCGTAGACCATGTCCGGCAGGCCCGGGAGGGGATCGATCAGCTCCACCTGGTGGCCGAGCTCCAGATACAGGGCGCGCAGCCGCTCCCACTGCGCGATCGCCAGGTCCGTGTCGACGGGCTTGGAGGGGTCCATCCACGGGTTGATGGCGTAGGTGACGTCGAAGTGGGTGGGGCGGCACATCAGATAGCGGCGGGGCCGCTGCCGGCGCTCGCTTCGCGCACCGTCGGCCGGGGAAGCCGCAACAGCGTTCATGACACTCCAGTCGTGAGGGGGCGAGGGCAGGGCCGGACCCAGGAGAAGGACAGGGCCGGGCCCGGAAGGGACAGAGCCGGACTCCGGAAGGACAGGGCCGGGCCCGGAAGGGACAGAGCCGGACTCCGGAAGGACAGGGCCGGGCCCGGAAGGGACAGAGCCGGGCTCCGGAACGAAAGGACCGAGCCCAGAAGGGACAGGACCGGGCTCCGCAAGGACAGAGCCGGGCTCCGGGGCGGCCCCGGGCGGCGTCAGCCGGTCGGCCAGGTGCCGAAGCGGCGCAGCCCGTAGAGCAGCGGCGGTTCGGCCACCGCCTGCTCGCAGATCTGGTAGACCTCGCCGAAGACCATGCGGTGTCCGCCGACCTGCACGTTCTGGGTGACGCGGCAGTCGGCGACGGACCGCGCCGCGTCCGTGAGGTGGCTGCCCGCGGCGTCGGCGGGGGTGGTCCAGTTGACGAGGTCGAAGCGGTCCGGCGCGCCGGAGGCGAACAGCTCCGCCGTGCCCTGCGCACCGGCGTGCAGCAGGTTCACGCTGAACCGGCCGGTGTGCAGGGCGGCGGCGAGGGTGGGGCTCTCCGCCCGCATCCCGACGAGCAGGGTCGGCGGTTCGACGGCGACACTGCACAGCGCCGAACAGGTCATTCCCCAGGGCCGGTTGTCGGAGCCGAAGGCGGTGACGATCGCGACCCCGCTGGGGAAACCGGACATCAGCGAACGGAAGAGGGCCGGGGTGGCGGCCTGGACGGAGGGACTGGCGACTTCCACGACGATCAGCGCTCCACGGGTTGAGGGGTCGGATCGGCACGGGTGGGGGAGTGCGGGGGAGCGGCGCCGGGCCATCGGTCGATCGCCCAGAGCAGGGGACCGCTGAGGCCCGTGGTGACCAGCGCCATGATCACGAGGGCGAGGTAGAGGCCGGGGGTGAGGATGCCGGCGCTGTATCCGGTCTGCAGGACGACGATCTCGGTGAGGCCGCGGGTGTTCATCAGGGCGGCCAGCCGCAGGGAGCCGATGTGGTCCTGGGCCCCGGCCCGGGCTCCGAGGTAGGTGCCGACGAGCTTGGACGCGATGGCCAGGACGATGCCCAGGACCATCACCTGCCAGGAGAACTCCGTGTCGGGACCGGTGACCAGGGTCGTGCCCGTCACCGTGAACAGGAGGGGGAGCACCTGGCGGCCGATCGACCCGAGCTTCTTCGCGGCCCGGGTGAACGGCCCCTCGTCGCCGTCGGCGGGCAGGGCGAGCCCGACGAGCACCGCGCCGAACACCTCGGTGAGGCCGAGGCGGCCGGTGGCCGTGGCCGCGGCCCCGGCGGCCAGCGCCACCAGCAGCAGGGTCGGCAGTGGGCGTTTGCCGGCCCAGGTGCGGACGGTGGTGCCGGCGGCCACCCGGCGCAGGAGGATGACGGCGATACCGCCGGCCGCGAGGACCCCGGCGGCCCCGGCGTAACCGTTGTCGCCGGTGGCGAGGCCGATGGCCACCGTCAGCATGATCCAGGTGACGGCGTCGATGGTGACGGCACCGGCCATGGCGAGCCGTCCGGTCTCCGTACGGTCCATCCCCCGGTCCTCCAGGATGCCGGCGAGCACCGGGACCGCGGTCACGGCGAGCGAGATGGCCAGCATCAGGACGAGCGCCGGTACGGGGGCGTCGCCGCGCAGCCCCGCGCCCCCGTAGTTCAGGACCCAGACGGCCAGCAGGCCGCCCGCCGCCAGCGGCAGCAGGGCCGAACCGGCGGCCAGCCAGGCGACCGCCCGGCCGGAGATCCGGGAGGCGCCGCCCCGGATCTCATGGGCGGCTCCGACGAGGAAGAGCGCCAGACCGAAGTGGCCGAGGTCCTTGAGCAGGCCCAGTCCTTCCGAGCCGGGCCTGCCCCAGCCGGCCTGGCTGACCAGGACGACTCCGAGCAGCAGGCTGAACGCGATCTCTCCGACCACGGCCGGCTGCCCGAGCCCGCGCGCCACCCAGCGGCCCAGCAGAGCGGTCGGCACGACCGCCGCGAGTACCAGGACCGGCACGATGACGGCGTAGATGTCCACGAGTCTCCTTCTGTGGGGACGAGTGCGGGGACGAGGGGGTGTGGTGCCCCGGTCAGCGCATCTGGGAGAGGTACTCGTACTGGCTGGGCAGCCGCTCCACGATGTTGTCCGCCTGGTCCTTGAGCAGCTGGAACTCCTTGGCCGCCCGGGTGTCGTCCATCAGCGACAGCACGGGGGCGGACCGGAGGTCGATACCGCCGAGCCCGAGCAGCATCGAGTGGTACGAGTAGGGCTCGAAGCCGTGGTACTGCGGGTAGATCGTCTCGGTGGTCGGCAGCTTGGACTTCCAGGCCTCCAGCCGCTCGGCGAGCCCGTCGGGGATCGGACGGGTCTTGGCGTCGCGCCAGTACGCGTTGTCGGCGCGGCCGGAGCCGAAGTAGTGCAGGACGAGGAATTCCCGTACGCCGTCCATCGCGTGGGCGAGAGCGGTGTTGTACGACTTCCGGAGCTTCGGGTCCCAGTCCGCGTTCGGGAAGTGCTTGACGAGCTGCTCGATGCCCTGCTGGATGAAGAAGATTCCGGTGGATTCCAGCGGCTCGACGAATCCGGCGGAAAGGCCGATGGCCACGCAGTTGTTGACCCAGGCGTTACGGCTGCGGCCCACGCGCATACGAATGTGATTGGCTTCGAGGCCTTCGGACTCGGGTCCGATGAATTCCCGCAGCGTGCGCTCGGCCTCCTCGGGCGACAGATAGTCGCTCGCGTAGACGTATCCGGTGCCGATCCGGTCGAAGAGCGGAATGGTCCAGATCCAGCCGGCGTCCTGGGCGGTGGCGGTGGTGCACGGCCGCAGCCCGCGCTTCTCCACGTCGACGGGCGCCCGGAGCGCGACGGCGCTGTCGTTGGGGAGGGTGTCCTGGTAGGAGATGAACGGCTCCTCCAGCGCCTGGTTCAGCAGCATGCCCCGGAAGCCCGTGCAGTCGATGAACAGCTCACCGGAGACATCGCCGTGCTCGCGGGTCCTGAGGTGGCTGATCCAGCCGCGGTCGTCGAGGGCGACATCCAGCACGTCGTCCTGGATGTGCTTCACCCCGCGGTCCGTCGCGTACTCCGAGAGGTACTCGGCCAGCAGCGTGGCGTCGAACTGGTAGGCGTACGGGAACTGGGTGGCCTGCTCGCTGAGGGTGGTGCGCTCCAGCTGCAGGGTCGGCCGCTCGACGAAGTCCTGCTCGAAGAGCGTGCCGTCCAGGTAGCGCGGGGACTTCTCGGCGTCGCAGATCGCCGACATCAGGAACACGTCCCGGTCGAAGTTCTCGCTGCGCGGCGAGTCGAGCCACCAGTCGGTGAGCGGGAAGCCGTCGACCACCCGGAGCCGCTCGAAGGGGTGGTAGAAGTAGTGCCCCTTCTTGCGCCAGTTCTCGAACCTGATGCCGAGTTTGTACGTGGCATTGGTCCGCGGCATCCACTCGTGCTCGGGCAGACCGAGGTAGTCGAAGAAATGCCGGACCGTGCTGAAGGTGGCCTCTCCGACACCGATCGTCTTGATCCGCTTCGATTCGACGA
Source organism: Streptomyces sp. NPDC059452 (assembly GCF_042750035.1). NCBI lineage: Bacteria > Bacillati > Actinomycetota > Actinomycetes > Kitasatosporales > Streptomycetaceae > Streptomyces > Streptomyces sp. NPDC059452. Next base: position 130,787 of record NZ_JBHYVE010000001.1, on the reverse strand, counting down.
CGGTGACGGAAATGCTGTCACCGAGGGCGGCTCGCAAGTACGCGGCGGTCATCCATCCCGATGTACCGCCTCCGACAATGACGACGCTCGCGGGCATGAGAATCCTCCACTGGATTTCTTTCGGGGAATCATTGCGGCAGGGTTCAGCTTTCACCGGCCGCAGGTTTTGGGACAGGCGTTTAAGCAGTGTTGAAAACACGCACTACAGGGCGATCGGAACGATCTTGGGATTGGCCAGGGAGCGGTAGTCGTCCGATGCCAGGGCGACCGAGAGGTCGAGGCGGGCCGCGTTGAAATACAGGGTGGGCTCGCCGAACAGGGCGGGGTCGGCCAGGACGGTCAGCTCGTCGCTGAAGGTGAAGGGGATGATCGTGCCGCTCACGGAACCGGCCAGCGTCTCCGCCACCTCCAGGCGGGCCAGCCGCGCCCGGCGGCCCCCGCACTCCTCGGCGACCCGGCTCAGGTCGACCCGCTGATGACCGGCGACGACGGCCAGGATGTGGCGTTCGGCGGGCTCACCGCCGGTCACGGTCACGATCATGCACTTGGCGGCGGCGGAGAGCGGGTGCCCGCGCAGTTCGCTGGCTCGCGCGGTCTGCCCCTCGGGCGCGTGGGCGAGCAGGTCGTACCGGGCGCCGCCCGTCCTCAGGAGCCGCAGCAGCAGGCCGGTGGTGTCGGTGCCGGCCTGCCCGCCCGGAGCGCCGACCGCGGGTGCGCTCACGCCCCGCCCGCCCGCCCGGACGGCGGGACCGGCCGCATCCACCCGTGGGGATCGGGCAGTTCACCGCGCTGGAGGCTCGTGAGCGCCTCCGACAGCCGCAGCGTGACCTCCCCCGTCCTGCCGTCGCCGATCGTCCACGAACCGGTGCTGGTGGCCACCTCGTTGACCGGGCTGACCCGGGCCGCCGTACCGCAGGCGAACACCTCGGTGATCTCCCCCGAGGCGCAGCCCTCCCGCCAGTCGGCCACACTCACCGGAGCCTCCTCGGCGGGGATGCCGAGCTCCGGGGCGAGCCGCAGCAGGGCGTCCCGGGTGACACCGGCCAGCAGACTGCCCGTCAGCGGCGGGGTGACGAGCCGGGCGTCCGCCCCCGACCCGCGGACGAAGAAGAGGTTCATGCCCCCCATCTCCTCCACCCACTTCCGCTCCACCGGGTCGAGCCAGACGACCTGGTCGCACCCCCTCTCCCGGGCCTCCTCCTGGGCGAGCAGACTGCCCGCGTAGTTGCCGGCGCACTTGGCGGCTCCGGTGCCGCCGGCCGCGGCCCGGGTGTACTCGTCGGTGATCCACACCCGTACCGGGCGCTGATCCGGGCCGAAGTACCCCTCGGTGACGAACGCCAGCAGGACGAAGCGGTACGCGCGGGCCGGGCGCAGCGCCAGGGTGCGTTCGCTCGCGAAGAGCAGGGGGCGCAGATACAGGCTCATGCCGGGGTCGTCCGGGATCCACGCCTGGTCATGACCGACCAGGGAGTCCACGGCGGCGAGGAACAGCTCCTCCGGCATCTCCGGCATCATCAGCCGACGGGCGGAGGACCGGAACCGCCGGGCGTGGGCCTCCGCACGGAAGACCGAGACCTCCCCGGCGGGCGAGCGGAACGCCTTCAGCCCCTCGAAGACCGACTGCCCGTAGTGCAGCCCCACCGTGGCGGGGTCCAGCAGCAACGGTGCGTACGGCAGCAGTTCGGCATCGTGCCAGCCGCGGTCCTCGCTCCAGACGGCGGAGACCATGTGCTCGGTCATGGCCGTGCCGAACGCCGGCGAGGCCGTGCGGCGGCCGCGCTCCTCGGCGGAGAGCGGACTCTCGACGGGTTTCTCGATGATCACGGGTCCCGGGCCGGTGCCCGGCAGGGATCTGGTGTCCACGGCTTCCTCCTGAAGCGGGTGGGGGCGGGGGATCAGACCAGCGGGGCGAAGAAGAAGGTGTCCCGGCGGCTGAAGCGCTGCTCGTCGTCGAGCGTGAAGAAGTCGGCGAACTGGAGGGAGACCTCGCGGCCGTCCTTGAGCACGCCGTCGAAGGTGCCGTTGACCGCTACGCGCCCGGGATCGGCGACCAGCGTCGTCACCGTGTGGCGGCCGCTCGCGATGACCCGCTCACCGGTGTAGAAGGCCCTCAGACCCTCGTGGCCCCGCATCGGCGGGTAGCCGGGACGCCGGTAGACGGCGTCCTCGGTGAACAGCGCGATGAGACCGGGTACGTCGTCGGCGTCGACGAGCCGGTAGTACGCGCGCACCCTCTCGGCGGCGGCCTCGGTCACCCGCACCTCGGGGGAGACAGTGGGGCTCATGCCTCGTCACCTCCCCGGCCCGCCATGGCGACGAGCGTCTGCCGGGGCCCGGTGTAGGGGCTGCGGCCGTGCGAGACCAGGATGTTCTTGACGACCAGCAGGTCGCCGCGCTTCCAGGGGAAGGCGTACAGGCACTCCTCGAAGGCGTCGTTGACCAGCTTCATCTCCTCGTCGGGGATCGGTGTGCCGTCCCCGTAGTAGGCGTTGCGCGGCATGTCCTCCTCGTCGAACATCTCCGCCAGCGCCGCCCGGGTGGCCGGCGGCAGGCTGGAGACATGGAACAGGTGGGCCTGGTTGAACCAGGACTCGCGGCCGCCGACCGGGTCGGTGATCAGGGCCGGGCGGTGGTGCCGGGTGCGCAGCCCGTCGTCGTCGGTCCAGGTGTACGCGATGCCGTTGGCGTCGCAGTACCGCTCGACCTCGGCGCGGTCCTCGGTCTGGTACGACTCCTGCCAGGTGAGGCCCATGCCCTCGCGGTAGGAGCGCGTGTACAGGACGCCCTTGTCCCGGAAGCGGCTCACCAGGTCGGCGGGGAGGCGGTCGAGGACGGAGCGGCTGTCCGCGAGCGGTGTCTCGCCGCCCGTCAGGGCCGCGACCGCGCTCGCGAAGAAGAGCCAGCGCGGGTAGTTGCGCGAGTAGGCGCTCTCGTTGTGCTGGACGATGGTCTGGTTGGCCGGGTACTCGGTCGAGGTGTAGACGTTGCCGTCGACCTGCTTGCGCGGGGTGGAGCGCTCGGTGTAGTCGAGGAGCTCGCCGCCGATCCTTCCGGCTACCTCGTTGAGCAGGGCCGCGTTGTCGACCACACCCCGCACGAGCAGGGCGCCGTGGTGGTCCAGGGCCTGCAGGAGCGCGGGCCGGTGCTCGGTGGCCCACCGGACGATGTCCGTGCCGGCCGCGCCGTCCTCCGCCTCGTACACCACCACCTTGGTGCGGTCGGTGCCGTCGACCCGGCCGGTGAACCCGCCGAGCGGGGCGATCCGTTCGGGAAGCAACTCGGTCATGTGCGTATGCCTTTCTCGCAGTCGCGTGAGGTGAGGGGGCGCCGGTCAGGCGCCCATGGCCTCGATCAGGCTCTTGGGGCGCATGTCGGTCCAGTGGCCCTCGACGTACTCCAGGCAGGACTGACGCGGCTCGGGGCCGAAGGCGATGTCCCAGCCGCCCGGTACGTCGGCGAAGGTGGGCCACAGGGAGTGCTGGCCCTCCTTGTTGACCAGGACCAGGTAGGACGCCTCGTCGTTCTCGAACGGGTTGGACATGTCGGTTCCTCTTCCTTGAACGGATGTACGGGGTCGGGTGGACGGGGTCGGGTGTGTACGGGGTCGGGTGTACGGGGAGGTCAGCCCAGCAGCGAGCGCAGCTCGGCCAGGAAGCCGTCGGCCAGCCGGGCCACGGTCTCCTCGCGGTGGAGGTCACGGGAGTAGCGCAGCGAGAGCCGGAAGCGCCCGTCGCTCACCGCCCCCGTGACGTCGAGCAGATGCGTCCGCTCTCCGGCCTCGCTCTGCTGGGCGACGGCGGGCCGGACGGCGGTGAAGGGGCCCTTCCCCTCCGCACCGCCCGGACTGCCGTCGAACCGGCCCAGGTAGTTGAAGATCACTTCGGGGGCGGCGGCCCCCGCCAGCGACGGCGCCCCCGCGAAGTGCCGCAGCGCGCCGTAGCCGATGCCGTGCGAGGGCACCGCGCGCAGCTGCCGGGCCACGGCCTTCGCGCGCTGCCGGGGCGTCCCGTCCGCCGGGAGCGCCAGATGGACCGGGTGGATGGTGGTGAACCAGCCGACGGTGCGCGACACGTCGGCACCTTCGAGGAGTTCGTCCCGGCCGTGCGCCTCCAGGTCGATCGTGACGCCCTCGCCCCCGGTCCACCGGGTCAGGCTCGCGGTGAGGGCGGTCAGCAGGAGGTCCTGGGTGCGGACCCGGTGCGTGCCGGGGGCCGTGCGCAGGAGCGCCTCGGTCTCCGCCTCGTCGAGCTCCGCTCCGTACTCCGCCTCCGAACCGACGGAGTTGGTCCCGTCCGTGTCCGAGGGGATGCGCGCGGAGGTCCGGCCCACCGTCTCCTGCCAGTACGGCAGTTCGGCGTCGAACCCGCCCCGGCGCGTGTGGTCGGCGAGGCGGCCCACCCAGTCGGTGAACGGGGTGCCCACCGGCTCCGGGCGGGGCTCGGCGCCCCGGCCGATCTGCGCGTACACGGTGTCCAGGTCCTCCAGGAGCACCCGCAGGGAGACCGCGTCGGTCACCAGATGGTGCACGGCCAGGAGCAGCAGCGAGGGGTGGGCGCCGCCGCCGTCGAAGAGGACGGCGCGCCCCACCGGCCCGTCGGCCAGGTCGAGTCGCGTCTGTGCCCCGGTCACCGCGCGGTCCACCACGGCGTCCACCTCGGTGGCCGGGACGGCGGAGATGTCCTCGCGGCCGAGCGGGAGCGCGTCGCCGCCCGCCACCGCGGCCTGCCTCCGCCCGTCGGGCCCGTCGGTGAAGCGCAGCCGCAGGGACGCGTGGTGCTCGCCCACCACCGCGACCGCCCGGGCGAGGGCGTCGAGGTCGGTGCCGGGGGCCAGTTCGAGCAGGACGGACATGTTGTAGTGGTCCGGGGCCGTACGGTGCGTGTCCAGGAACCAGCTCTGTACGGGCATGAGCGGCACGGGCGCGGAGCCGTCCCCTGTCGCCGCCGCGCTCGTGGCGGGCCCGGCGGTGGCCTCCGAAGCCGCCTCGGCCTCGGCCGCCGCCGCGTCGACGGCCTCCGCGAGCCCCCGTACCGACCCGTCCCGGAACACCTTCTTGGAGGTCACCGGCAGCCCCGCCCGGCGCAGGCTCGCCACGAGCTGGATGCTGAGGATGGAATCGCCGCCGAGCTCGAAGAAGTTGTCGTCCACGCCGACCGCGTCCACGCCCAGCAGCTCGCCGAAGACCGCGGCGATCCGCCGCTGCGTCTCCGTGGCCGGTGCCCCGCCCGCCGCCCCGCCGCCCGCCGGGGCGTCGGGGGCCGGGAGCGCCGAGCGGTCCACCTTGCCGTTGCCCGTCAGGGGCAGCCGGTCCAGGACGACCACGGCGGAGGGGACCATGTACTCCGGCAGGACCCCGGCCACCGACTCCGTGAGCTCTGCCGCCACCAGCGGGGGCCCGTCCGGACGGGGAGCCGCGTAGCCGACGAGCCGGGGTCCTGTGGGGCCGTCCACGACCGTCACACAGACCTGGCCGACACCGGGGGCGGCGGCCAGCGCGGCCTCCACCTCACCCGGTTCGACACGGTGCGACCGGATCTTCACCTGGTCGTCGGTGCGCCCCAGGTACTCCAGCTGCCCTGCCGCCGTCCACCGCACCCGGTCGCCGGTGCGGTACATCCGGGCGCCCGGCCCCTCTCCGTACGGGTCGGCGACGAAGCGCTCGGCGGTGCTGCCGGGCCGCCCCAGGTAGCCGCGGGCCAGCTGGTCCCCGGCGAGGTACAGCTCCCCGGGTACGCCGACGGGCACCGGGCGCAGCCGCGCGTCCAGGACGTGGGCCCGCATGTTCCACGACGGCGTACCGATCGGGACGGCCCCGGACGGGTCCGGGTCACCGGGGCGCAGGGCCGACACGACACAGCCGACCGTCGCCTCCGTGGGACCGTACTCGTTGACGACCGTGGCGCCGGGGTGCCGGGACCGCCAGTGCGCCAGCGACCGGCCGAGCAACTGCTCGCCGCCCACGACCAGATCGCCCTGGGCCAGGACCGAGTCCGGCAGCGACTCCAGCAGCGCCACATGGCTGGGGGTGGCCTTGACGAAGGTCGGCGCGGGCAGCCCGGGGCCGCTCCACAGCGCCGGATCGAGCTCGTCCAGCCCGCCCGCGTACACCGTTCCGCCCACGGCGAGCGGGGCGAACAGGGTGGTGACGGTCAGGTCGAAGGAGACCGACGAGTGCAGCACCGCCCCGCCCCGGAGGCCCGGGTAGGAGCCCTCGCACCAGTTCAGATAGGTGCTCAGCCCGTGGTGCGGGACGACGACGCCCTTGGGGCGGCCGGTGGAGCCCGAGGTGTAGATCATGTACGCCGCGTTGGCGGGCCGCAGCGGCGCCCGGCGGTCCCGGTCGGTGGGATCACCGGCCGGCAGTTCGGCCAGGCGCCGCCGGAGTGCGGCGTCGTCGAGGACGAGGTGGCCGCAGCCGTCCGGGAGCCGGGCGGGCAGATCGTCGGCGCCCATGGTGACCACCTGCGCCGGGCGGGCGTCCGCCAGCAGGGTGGAGACGCGTTCGGCGGAGAGTCCGGGGTCGACCGGGAGGTACGCCGCACCCGCCTTGAGCACCGCGTACAGGGTGGCCAGCAGCTCGGCCGACCGGGGCAGCCGCACGGCGACGACGTCCTCGGGACCGATGCCCAGCGAGATCAGATGCCGGGCGAGCCGGTTGGCCCGCTCGTTGAGCCGTGCGTAGTCGACCGTCCCGTCCGGTGAGACCACCGCCGGGGCGTTCGGTGTCCGGGCCGCCTGCCGCTCGAACCGCTCGGCGGCGAAGGCACCCGGCACCTCGCGCACCTCTCCCGTACGGAGCACGGCGAGCGCCCCGGACTCCTCCCGGGTGAGCAGGTCGAGCGCGGCCATCGGCCGGTCGGCCCCGCCGGCCAACTGCTCGGCCACCACGCCGAGATGGCTGGTCAGACGGGCGATGGTGGGTTCGTCGAAGAGATCGGTGCTGAACTCGACGGAACCACGCAGCCCGCCCCCTTCCTCCAGGAAGTTGAACGTGATGTCGAAGAGCGAGAAGTCCCGGGCGAGCGGCTGCTCGGACAGTTCCAGTCCGTGCAGCACCAGGGGTTCGGCGGGGGTGTTCTGGAAGGCGATCAGGGCCTGGACCAGCGGGGGGCGGCTCAGGTCGCGTTCGGTGACGACCGCGTCGACGACCCGCTCGAAGGGGACCTCGCCGTGGGTGAAGGCGTCCAGCACCGTTTCGCGGACCGAGTCCAGGAACTCACCGAAGGACAGCTCCTCGTCCACCCGCGAGCGCAGCACGAGCGTGTTGACGAAGAACCCGATCAGGTCCTCGACCTCGCTCCGGTCACGTCCCGAGCTGAGGGTGCCGAGGGCGATGTCCCGCTGCCCGGTCCACCGGGAGAGCACCAGATTCGTCAGGGCGGTGACCGCCATGAACAGGGACGCGCCGTGCTCCTGGGCGACATCGGCGAGGGCCTCGGTCGCCCGCTTCGAGAGGCGGAACTCGTGGAGGGAGCCGGAGTAGCCGCGCACCGGGGGGCGGGGCCTGTCCGTCGGCAGGTCGAGCACCGGCACCCCGTCCAGCGTGCTCTTCCAGAACTCCAGCTGGGAGTCGAGCCGTTCGCCCGACAGGTGTTCGCGCTGCCAGACCGCGTAGTCCGCGTACTGCACGGGCAGCGGGGCCAGGGCCGAGAACTCCAGGACCTCCTGGGCGCTCCGGGACCCGCTCTCCAGGGCCGCGCCGTACAGGGCCCCCAGTTCGCGGGCCACGACGCCCATGGACCAGCCGTCGGTCACGATGTGGTGCATCGTGACGGCCAGGGCGTGCTCCTCGTCGGCGGCCCGGACCAGCAGGGCGCGCAGCAGCGGCCCGGAGGTGAGGTCGAACGGTACGGCGATCTCCGCGCCCAGGACCGCGCGCAGCTCCGCCTCGCGGGCGGCCGGGTCCCGCTCGGTGAGGCCCACGACGGGCACGGCCACCTCGTAGGGCTCGCCCACCACCTGCACGGCGGTGCCGGAGACGGTGGTGAAGCCGGTGCGCAGCACCTCGTGGCGCCGGACGAGGGCGGAGAGCGCGGTGGAGAGGGCCGAGATGTCGAGCGGGCCCGACAGGCGCAGCACCCCGCCCGCGTTGTAGGCGGCGTTGCCGGACTCGAACGTGTCGAGGAACCACATGCGCGACTGGGCGAAGGAGAGCGGCAGCTCCCGGTCCCGGTCCGCCGGGAGGATGCGGCCGGTGGACCGGGAGGCCCTGCCCTCGGTGACCCGCTCGGCGAGCCCCGCGATGGTGGGCCGGTCGAAGATCGCCCGCGCCGACAGTTCGATGCCGAACGTCTTCCGTACGCGCGAGATGATCTGGATGCTCAGGATCGAGTTGCCGCCGAGCTCGAAGAAGTTGTCGTGCACGCCGACCCCGTCCAGGCGCAGCACCTGGGTCCAGATCCCGGCGAGGGTCTCCTCCAGGGTGGTGCGGGGCGCGACCCGGGCCGCCGCCGAGGCGAACAGCGCCGGGTCGGGCGCGGGCAGGGCCTTGCGGTCGACCTTGCGGCTGCTGGTCATCGGCAGGGTGTCGAGCGCCACGACGACGGCCGGGACCATGTAGTCGGGCAGGGTACGGGCGAGCAGCGCCCGCAGTTCGGTGGTCTCCGGCGCCTCCGTGCCGGGGACGGGCACCACGTACCCGATCAGCTGCTTCCCGCCGGCGCGGCCCTCCCGCGCGACGACCACGGCCTGCGCGACGGCGGGGTGGGCGGCGAGCGCGGCCTCGATCTCGCCCAGCTCGATGCGGAAGCCGCGCACCTTGACCTGGTCGTCGGTGCGGCCCAGGTACTCCACGATGCCCTCGGCGGTCCACCGGACGAGGTCGCCCGTACGGTACATACGCCCGCCGGGCCCGCCGTACGGGTCGGCGACGAACCGTTCGGCGGTCAGTCCGGCCCGGCCCAGATAGCCGCGCGCCAACTGCGGTCCCGACAGGTGGAGTTCACCGGGCACGCCGACCGGGACGGGCCGCAGCCGGGTGTCCAGGACCCGTACGCCGGTGTTGTGCACGGGCCGCCCCACGACCGGGCGCGGGCTCTCGGAGAGCCTGCACCACAGGGTGTCCACGGTGGCCTCGGTCGGGCCGTAGAAGTTGTAGCCGGTGGTCCCCGGGGCCTCGCGCACCTGCTGCCACAGCGCCTCCCCGACCGCCTCGCCGCCGAGCATGAGCACGGTGGGGCGGTGTCCGGGCTGGGTGAGGAGACCGGCCGCCAGGACCTGTTCGGCATAGGTCGGGGTGAGGTCGAGGAGGTCGATGCGCTCCTTGGCCACGTACGCGACGATCGCCTCGGGGTCGCGCCGCACCTCGTCGTCGACGACGTGCAGCTCATGCCCGGCGACCATCCAGAGCAGGCCCTCCCACGAGGTGTCGAAGGAGAACACGGCGGTCAGCGCGGCCCGGAACCGGCGGCCGCCCGCTGCCCGCTCCTCGGGCCGGATGAACTCGGCCTCGTGGTTGCGGTACAGGTTGAGCAGCCCCGCGTGGTCGGTCAGGACGCCCTTGGGGCGGCCGGTGGACCCGGAGGTGTAGATCAGATGGGCCGGGTTGGCCGGACGCAGCGGGGCGGTACGGTCCTCGTCCGTCACGGCGGTGGCGGGGCACTGCGCGAGGGCGGTACGGGCCTCCTCGCCGGTCACGTCGAGGCTGGGCAGACTCCCGGGCACGCCGAGGCGGTCGGCGGTACCGGCCCCGGCGACGAGCACCAGGGCCGGGGCGGAGTCCTGGAGCATGAACGCGACCCGGTCGCGGGGCAGGTCCGGGTCGACCGGAACGTACGCGGCGCCCGCCTTGAGCACGGCGAGGATGCCGATCACCATGTCCTCGGTCCGGGGCAGCGCGAGGACGACCAGGTCCTCCGGGCCGACGGACCGCGACACGAGGTGGTGGGCGAGCCGGTTGGCCCGCTCGTCCAGCTCCCGGAAGGTGAGCACCGACGTGCCGCAGACCAGGGCGGTCTCCCCGGGGGTACGGGCCGCCTGCCGCTCGAAGACGGCCCCGAGCGTCAGCGTGCCCGGCAGCTCGTGGACCGGGCCTCCCCAGCCGTGGAGCAGCCGCCGCTCCTCCTCCCCGCCGAGCATGGACACCTCGGCCATGGGCCGGTCCTGGGCGGTGGTCAGCCGGTCGGCCAGGGCCAGCAGATGGCCGCAGAGCTGCTCGACCGTCCGCGCGTCGAAGAGGTCGGGGTTGTACTGCACCGCGCCGAGGAGCCCCCCGTCGCGCTCCCAGAAGTCGAAGTCGATGTCGAACAGGGACTGTTCGCGGGAGAAGATGTAGTCCTCGGTGGTCAGCCCGGACAGCCGCAGCGGTTCGGACGGCGTGTTCTGCAGGGAGACCATCGCCTGCACCAGCGGGGGGCGGCTCAGATCGCGTTCGGTGACGACCGCGTCGACGACCCGCTCGAAGGGGACCTCACCGTGGGTGAAGGCCTCCAGCACCGTTTCACGGACCGAGTCCAGGAACGCGCCGAAGGACAGCTCCTCGTCCACCTCCGAGCGCAGCACCAGGGTGTTGACGAAGAAGCCGACCATGCCCTCCGTCTCACCGTTCTCCCGGCCGGAGACCGAGGTCCCGACCGCCACGTCGCGCTGCCCCGAGTAGCGCGACAGCGCCAGTTGGCTGAGGGCGGTGACCGCCATGAACAGGGTCGCGCCGTGCTCCCGCGCCACCTGGGTGAGCCGCTCGGCGGTCTCCCTCGGGACGGTGAACAGATGCTGGGCGCCGGCAGTGGTGCGCACCGCCGGGCGCGGCCGGTCGGTGGGCAGCTCCAGCGCCGCCACACCGGCCAGCTTCCCCTTCCAGTAGTCGAGTTGGCGCTCCAGCTCACCGCCCGCGAGGCGCTCGCGCTGCCAGACGGCGAAGTCCGCGTAGTGCAGCGCGGGCGCCGCCAGACCGGCGCGGGCGGCCAGGGCGGTGGGATCGTACGCCTCCGAGACGCGGATGGCCTCCTCGGCGGCCCCGTAGAGCGCGCTCAGCTCGCGCCCGATCACCCCCATCGACCAGCCGTCCGTGACGATGTGATGGATCGTCAGGGTGAGGATGTGGTCCCGGGCGTCGAGCCTGATCAGCAGGGCGCGCAGCAGCGGGCCCGTCCGCAGGTCGAAGGGGCGGGCGACCTCGGCCCGCAGCAGACTCCGGGTGATGTGCTCCCGGTCGGCCTCGGATGCCCGGGGCACCTCGGCGACCGGCAGCAGCACCGTGAACGGCTCACCGATCCGCTGGACACCGACCCCGTCCACCGCGTCGAACGTGGTGCGCAACGACTCGTGCCGCGCCACCAGGGCGGTCAGGGCCGCCGACAGCGCCCGTACGTCCAGATCACCGCGCACCCGCAGCGAGGTGCACGAGTTGTACTCGGCGCTGCCCGGCTCGAACTCGTCGAGGAACCACAGCCGTTGCTGGGCGAACGACAGCGGCAGATCGCGCTCGCGATCCACGGCCACGATCCGCGCCGCCCCGGAACCGCCGGTCAGCCGTCGGCGCATCTTGGCCTGTACGTGTTCGGGCAGGGACTGTATCCAGCTCTCGCGCGACGCCGCCGCATCCATGCGTGTCTCTCCTCATACGGGTACTACGGGATGTCTGTGGGTGATCGGTGCGGTGCGGGGCTACTCCAGCTCGGCCAGCACCTGGGCCTCGACGGCGGCGGCCAGTTCGGCCACCGTCGGGTTGTCGAACAGGGTCCGCGCCGGCACATCCGTGGCGAACAGCTCGCGGATCCGGGAGATCACCTGGATGGTGAGGATCGAGTCGCCGCCGAGGTCGAAGAAGTTCTCGTCGACACCGACCTCCTCGACACTCAGCACATCGGCCCAGATGCCCGCGATCAGCTCCTCGCCGGGCGTGCGCGGGGCGAGACTTCCCCCGGCCGGGGGCCCGGAGGCCTCCTCCGGCGACGGCAGGGCCCGCCGGTCGACCTTCCCGTTGGGGTTCAGCGGGAAGGCGTCCAGCACGACCACGGCCGCGGGCACCATGTAGGCGGGAAGGGAGCGGGCGATGTGCTCCTTCACCTCACCGGGGGCAGGGGCGCCGGTGCCCGCGTCGGGCACCGCGTACGCCACCAGCCGCTTCGACCCCGGGACGTCCTCGCGGGCCAGGACCAGGGCCTGGGCGATCCCGGGATACGACGCCGCCACCGCCTCGATCTCGCCCAGCTCGATCCGCAGACCGCGGATCTTGACCTGGAAGTCGGTACGGGAGACGAAGTCGAGGTTCCCGTCCGGCAGCCAGCGCACCAGGTCGCCGGAGCGGTACATCCGTGCCCCGGGCTCCCCGAACGGGTCGGCCACGAACCGCTCGGCGGTGATGCCGGGCCGGTTGACGTACCCGCGCGCCATCCCGTCCCCGGTCAGATACAGCTCGCCGGTCACCCCCGGCGGCACCGGACGCAGCTCCGGGTCCAGGACATAGACCGCCGTGCCCGCGACCGGTGTGCCGATGGGCATGGGGCCACTGCCCCGGTAGTTGTCGTTGACGACGAAGAGCGAGGTGAACACGGTGCCCTCGGTCGGCCCGTACCCGTTGATCATCCGGGCACCCGGCACCTGCGCGACGACCTTCTCGCAGTGGGCCGGGGACAGCGTGTCGCCGCCCGACATGATCAGCCGCAGCCCGGCCAGGACCCGTACGTCGCTGTCCACGATCTCGTGGAAGAGACCCGCGGTGATCCAGATCGCGGTGACGCCCTTCTCGTGGAGGAACGCCCCGGTCTCGGCCGCCGACATCATCCGGGACGGACTGACGGCCAGCGAGGCGCCGTTGAGCAGGGCGCTCCAGATCTCCAGCGTCCCCGCGTCGAAGGAGACCGTCGCCAACTGCCCCACCACGTCCTTCTCGGTCATGGCGAGCTTGGGGTCCCGGGCGACGCGCAGCACCCCGCGGTGCGGCAGCACGGCACCCTTGGGGCGGCCGGTGGAGCCGGAGGTGTAGATGACGTGCGCGAGGTTGTCCGGGTGCACCTCGACCTCGGGCGCCCCGCCGGGCCGCGCGGCCACGGCGGCCAGCTCGGCCGGGTCGTCGAGGACGAGCCGGGCGGCCCCGCTCTCCGGCAGCGCACCCGCGCACGCCCGGTCGGTGACGACCAGACCCGCCCCGGAGTCGGTCACCATGAACGCGAGCCGGTCGACCGGGTACTCCGGGTCCAGCGGCACATAGGCGCCGCCCGCCTTGAGTACGGCGAGCAGGGCCACGAACAGCTCCACACGCCGCCCCAGGCACACCCCCACCCGGCTGTCCGGGCCCACCCCGAGCTCCACGAGCCGGTGGGCCAGACGGTTGGCCCGTACGTCCAGTTCGGCGTAGGTCACCTGCTCCTCGCCCACCACCAGCGCCGTGTTGCCGGGGGCACGCGCCACATGCTCGGCGAAGACGGCGGTCAGCGTCGTCCCCGGGTCACCGGGCGCACCCTGCCCCCACTCCTCAAGCAGCCGCTCCCGCTCCTCACTCCGTACGCTGCCGAGCTCGGCGAGCCGCCGCCCGCCACCGGCCCCCGGCGCTTCGGTGACCAGAGTCCGCGCGTGGTGGACCAGATCGTCACGCAGGGCCTCGACGGTGGACCGGTCCAGGACCTCGGGGTCGTGGAGCAGGATCAGCGTGAGGGACCGGCCCGTGTAAGCAGCCAGGTTCAGCGGGTAGTTGGTCGCCTCGACGGCGCTGATCTCCCCGACCCGCAGCCCGTTCTCGGCCGCCGCCTCCGTGTCCACCGGATAGTTGGCGAACACGATCAGACTGTCGAAGAGGGGCTGTTCGGCGGTGAGTTGGCTGAGGGTCTGGATGCGGGTGAGGGGGAGGTGGTCGTGGTGGCGGGCTTCGACCTGGGTGGCCTGGAGGTTCTGGAGCCAGGTGACGAGGTCGGTCTCGGGGTCGAGGTGGACGCGGACGGGGAGGGAGTTGATGAAGAGGCCGATCATGTCGTCGGCGCCGGGAAGGTCGGTGGGGCGGCCTGAGGTGGTGGCGCCGAAGACGATGTCGCGTTGTCCGGTGCGTCCGGCGAGGAGGAGGGCCCAGAGGCCCTGGACGACGGTGTTGACGGTCAGCCGGTGCCGCCGCGCGAAGGCATAGAGCTCTTCGGACAGCTCCTCCGAGAGCCCCACCTCGACCCGCGCCGAGGAGCGCCCCTGCCCGGTGCGGCCGGCCGGCCGGTCGTAGGGCAGGGCGACCGGCGAATCGAACCCCTCAAGCGTGGAACGCCAGAACTCCTCCGCCCCCAGGACATCCCTGTCACGGTTCCAACGGGCCTGGTCGGCAAGCCGGTTGCCACCGGTGATCACCGGCACCGGACGTCCGTCCCGCAACGCTGTGTAGTGGTCGAAGATGTGGGTGAGGAGGCGGGCGAGGCTCCAGCCGTCGAGGAGGAGGTGGTGGAAGGTGAAGAGGATTTTGACGCGGTTGTCGGGGAGTTGGGCGAGGGTGAGGCGGGCGAGGGGGGTGTGGTGGAGGTTGATTCCTTGGTTGCGGTCGTGGGTGAGGTGGGTGTTCCAGTGGGTGGTTTGTTCGTGTTCGGTGAGGTGGCGCCAGTCGAGGATGTGGGTGGGGAGGGTGGTGTGGTGGTGGATGATTTGGAGGGGTTGGGGTGTGTGTTCCCAGGTGACGCTGATGCGGAGGGCTTGGGTGTGGTTGGTGATGTGTTGCCAGGAGTGGGCGAGGGTGGTGGGGTCGGGTATGTCGTCGATGGTGAGGATGAGTTGTTCGATGTAGGCGGGTGAGTCGGGTTCCATGAGGGCGTGGAAGAGCATTCCGGCCTGCATGGGCATGAGGGGGAGGATGTCTTGGATGTCGGTGTGGTGGTGGGTGATGTGGTCGAGGGTGGGTTGGTCGAGGTTGGCGAGGGGGAAGTCGGTGGGGGTGTGTCCGCCGGTGGTGTCGGGGTGGGTGCAGTGGTCGATGAATTCCTGGAGTGCGGTGATGTAGTGGGTGGCGAGGATGTCGATGTCGGTGGTGGGGAGGGTGCCTTCCTGTCGTCCGAACTCGATGAGGAGGCGGCCGTCGACGATGCGGCTGACGACATCCAGCAGATACGGCCGCGGATCCAGCGGACTGGTGTCACCGTCCTGGAGGAAACCGACGTCCCGGAGAAGGGCACCGTCGCCGGAGGCGTCCGGCTCGGGGCTCGTACTGTCGAACTGGCCCAGGTAGTTGAACGAGACGGTCGGCTGTACGGGCTTGTCGAACCGGTTTCCGAGGTGGCGGAGGGCGCCGTGGCCGATGCCTCGGTTGGGGGTGGTGCGGAGGTGTTCCTTGGCGGTTTTGACGGCGGTGGGGGTGTCGGGTCCGGTGTGGAGTTCGAGGGGGAAGACGGAGGTGAACCAGCCGACGGTGCGGGAGAGGTCGATGTCGTCGATGATCTCTTCGCGGCCGTGTCCTTCGACGTCGACGACGGTGCGTTCGGTGCCGGTCCAGTTGCCGAGGACGTGGCCGAGGATGCCGAGGAGGACTTCGTTGATGCGGGTGTGGTAGGTGGCGGGGACGTCCTGGAGGAGTGCTTGGGTGGCTTCGGCCGTCAGGGTGGCTGAGGTGATGGTGAGTTCACCGGGGGTGGTGGCGGTGGTGGTTCCGGGGAGTTCGGTGGGGATGTCGGTGCCTACGGTGGTCCAGTGGTCGAGTTCGTTGTCGAAGCCGCCTGCTTCGACGTGGTCGCGGAGTCGGCCGGCCCAGGTGAGGAAGGAGGTGGTCTTGGGTCCGAGGTCGATGGGGGTGCCGGTGACGGCCTGTTCGTAGGCGCGGCCGAGGTCTTCGAGGAGGATGCGCCAGGAAACACCGTCGACGACCAGGTGGTGGGCGACGGCGACGAGCTCGACGGTGCCGGAGTCGAACAGGAACAGATGGAACCGGATCAGCGGCCCGGCTGACAGATCGAACCCGGTCTGGAGGGCGGCGACTTCCTCGTCCATGGCCGCCCGCGCGGCCTCCCCGCCCAGAAGGGACAGATCGGTGCGGCCCACCGTGGTCGTCACGTTCTCGGCGAGCTCCTGTGTCCAGCGGCCGTCACCGTCGGCGGTGAACCGCGTCCGCAGGGCGTCGTGATGGGCGACGACTCCGGCGATCGCCGAGGCGAGGGCGTCGAGATCGGCACCTGCCCGTACCGTGGCCGACATCGACATGCCGAAGTGGTGCGGAGCGCTCGGGTGGGTGCGGAAGAACCACTCCTGGACCGGAGTCGTCCCCACGGGACCTTCGACGGCCACGTCGGCGGGCCGTGGCGCGCCGCCCTCCTGTCCGGCGGAGTGCTCCAGTCGCTCGGCGAGGGCCCGGACGCTCTGGCAGTCGAAGACGTCCGCCGGGGAGAGCGACAGCCCCGCCGCACGGGCGCGGGAGACGACCTGGATGCTGAGGATGGAGTCGCCGCCGAGGTCGAAGAAGTTGTCCTCGGCCCCGACGCTCGCCACGCCCAGGACGTCGGCCCAGATGGCCGCGAGCTCCGCTTCCAGCGGGGTCCGGGCCGCCACGTGCTCGCGCTCCGGCCCGTACGTCTCCGGTGCGGGCAGCGCCTTGCGGTCCACCTTGCCGTTCGGCGTCAGCGGCAGGCTCTCCAGCACCACGAACACCGACGGCACCATGTAGTCCGGCAGCGCGTCCGAGGCGAACCGGCGGAGATCCGCCGTGTCCAGGGCGTCGGTGGCCAGCCCGGCGGCCGGGGACACATACCCGATGAGCCGCCCGGAGCCCGGACCGTCGCCGCGCAGCGCCACCGCGACCTGGCCGACCGCGGGGTGGTCCGCGAGGGCCGCCTCCACCTCACCGGTCTCGACGCGGTGTCCGCGTACCTTCACCTGCGCGTCGGCCCGGCCCACGAACTCCAGCTGACCGTCGGCGGACCAGCGGACCAGGTCGCCGGAGCGGTACATCCGTGCCCCGGGCTCCGCGAACGGGTCGGCCACGAACCGCTCGGCGGTGATGCCGGGCCGGTTCACATACCCCTGGGCCACCCCCTCGCCGCCGATGTACAGCTCACCCGCGACCCCGTGCGCCACCGGCCGCAGCCAGTCGTCCAGGACGTAGACCCGGACGTTGCCGTACGGGCGGCCGATGGGCGGGGCGCCCGGGTCGGCGGCGTCGAGCGGGTCGCTGAACGTCGTCGCGATCGTCGCCTCGGTCGGGCCGTATCCGTTGATCATCCGCCGCCCGCCGGACCAGCGCGCCACCAGATCGGCGCTGACCGCCTCGGTGCCCGTCAACAGGACTCGCAGCTCGGGGAGTTCGGCGGCGGGAAGGGTGGCGAGCAGCGCGGGAACGATCAGGGCCTGGTTGACCCGCTCGCGCTCCAGCAGCTCCACCAGGTCCTCGGCCGAGGACGTACCGGCCGGGGTGAGCACGAGGGTCCCGCCCGTGCCGAGCCCCCACAGCATCTCGAAGACCGACGCGTCGAAGCTGGGCGAGCAGTTCTGGAGGACGCGGTCGCCCGGCCGGACGCCGAACGTGTCGATGATGCACCTCAGCAGGGCGGCGAGGCCGGTGTGCGCCACCTCTACCCCCTTGGGGACGCCCGTCGACCCCGAGGTGTAGATGACGTAGGCGGGCAGCTCAGGATCGACGTCGATACCGGGGAGGGCATCGGGCAGGGTCGCCAGCTCGGCCCCGAGCGTGTCCACGAGAACGGTCTCGCAGGCCGCGTCGGCCGGGAGCCGGTCCGCGTGCCGCTCCTCGGTGAGCAGGAACGTGATGGCGGAGTCGGCCACCATGTGCGCGATGCGGTCGGCCGGATAGGCCGGGTCGACCGGGACGTAGACACCACCGGCCTGGATCACGGCCTGCGTGGCGACCAGCCAGGGGATACCGCGCTCCAGCGCGACACCGACCCGGACACCGGGACGGACGCCCCGGCCGATGAGGTGGTGGGAGAGCCGGGCGGCCCGGGAGAACAGCTCGGCGTACGTGAGGGTGGTGTCCCCGGCGACCACGGCCGGGAGCTCGGGCGTACGGGCCAGCTGGGCGCGGAACAGGCCGCCGAAGGTGAGCGTGTCCACGGCGAGCGGGGTGTGGCCCCACTCCTCCAGGACACGGTCCCGTACGTCGGTGGGTACGGCGTCCAGCGCCGCGAGCGGGCGGTCCGCGCTTCCCACGATGCTCCGGGTGAGGTGCGCGAGGTCTTCGCGCAGGGCCTCGATGGTGGAGCGGTCGAAGACGTCGGGGTCGTACACGAGGACGTACTCCAGCTGCTCGCCGCCGTACGTCATGAGGTTGAGGGGGTAGTTGGTGGCCTCGACGGCGCTGATCTCCCCGACCCGCAGTCCCTTGGCGGCGGCCGCATCGGTGTCCACCGGGTAGTTCTCGAAGACCGTGAGGGTGTCGAAGAGGGGCTGTTCGGGGGTGAGTTGGCTGAGGGTCTGGATGCGGGTGAGGGGGAGGTGGTCGTGGTGGCGGGCTTCGACCTGGGTGGCCTGGAGGTTCTGGAGCCAGGTGACGAGGTCGGTCTCGGGGTCGAGGTGGACGCGGACGGGGAGGGAGTTGATGAAGAGGCCGATCATGTCGTCGGCGCCGGGGAGGTCGGTGGGGCGGCCTGAGGTGGTGGCGCCGAAGACGATGTCGCGTTGTCCGGTGCGTCCGGCGAGGAGGAGGGCCCAGAGGCCCTGGACGACGGTGTTGACGGTCAGCCGGTGCCGCCGCGCGAAGGCGTAGAGCTGTCCGGAGAGCTCCCGGTCCACCGTGAGGTGCAGCCGGGCGGTGGAACGCGCCTGCCCCGGGCGGGCGGGCGGCCGGTCGTAGGGCAGCGCGACCGGTGAGTCGAACCCGGCCAGCGTCGTCCTCCAGTACTCCTCGGCGGCCGCCACGTCCCGCTGCTGGAACCAGCGGGCCTGCTCGGCCAGGGGCCGGATGCGGGGCGAAGCGCTGTCGCCGTCCGTGTAGTGGTCGAAGATGTGGGTGAGGAGGCGGGCGAGGCTCCAGCCGTCGAGGAGGAGGTGGTGGAAGGTGAAGAGGATTTTGACGCGGTTGTCGGGGAGTTGGGCGAGGGTGAGGCGGGCGAGGGGGGTGTGGTGGAGGTTGATTCCTTGGTTGCGGTCGTGGGTGAGGTGGGTGTTCCAGTGGGTGGTTTGTTCGTGTTCGGTGAGGTGGCGCCAGTCGAGGATGTGGGTGGGGAGGGTGGTGTGGTGGTGGATGATTTGGAGGGGTTGGGGGGTGTGTTCCCAGGTGACGCTGATGCGGAGGGCTTGGGTGTGGTTGGTGATGTGTTGCCAGGAGTGGGCGAGGGTGGTGGGGTCGGGTATGTCGTCGATGGTGAGGATGAGTTGTTCGATGTAGGCGGGTGAGTCGGGTTCCATGAGGGCGTGGAAGAGCATTCCGGCCTGCATGGGCATGAGGGGGAGGATGTCTTGGATGTCGGTGTGGTGGTGGGTGATGTGGTCGAGGGTGGGTTGGTCGAGGTCGGCGAGGGGGAAGTCGGTGGGGGTGTGTCCGCCGGTGGTGTCGGGGTGGGTGCAGTGGTCGATGAATTCCTGGAGTGCGGTGATGTAGTGGGTGGCGAGGATGTCGATGTCGGTGGTGGGGAGGGTGCCTTCCTGTCGTCCGAACTCGACGAGGAGGCGGCCGTCGACGATGCGGCTGACGACATCCAGCAGGTACGGCCGCGGATCCAGCGGACTGTGTTCTCCCGCGAGGCCGGGCAGCACGGCGGTGACCAGGGGGTTGTCGGCGACCATGCCGTCGAACTGCCCCAGGTAGTTGAAGGAGACCTGGGGCCGTACGTCGCGGCCGAGGTCCCCCGCCGGGGAGTCCGGGTCTCCGAGGTGGCGGAGGGCGCCGTGGCCGATGCCTCGGTTGGGGGTGGTGCGGAGGTGTTCCTTGGCGGTTTTGACGGCGGTGGGGGTGTCGGGTCCGGTGTGGAGTTCGAGGGGGAAGACGGAGGTGAACCAGCCGACGGTGCGGGAGAGGTCGACGTCGTCGATGATCTCTTCGCGGCCGTGTCCTTCGACGTCGACGACGGTGCGTTCGGTGCCGGTCCAGTTGCCGAGGACGTGGCCGAGGATGCCGAGGAGGACTTCGTTGATGCGGGTGTGGTAGGTGGCGGGGACGTCCTGGAGGAGTGCTTGGGTGGCTTCGGCTGTGAGGCTTGCTGAGGTGATGGTGAGTTCACCGGGGGTGGTGGCGGGGGTGGTTCCGGGGAGTTCGGTGGGGATGCCGGTGCCTACGGCGGTCCAGTGGTCGAGTTCGTCATCGAAGCCGCCTGCTTCGACGTGGTCGCGGAGTCGGCCGGCCCAGGTGAGGAAGGAGGTGGTCTTGGGTCCGAGATCCACAGCAGTGCCGGTGACGGCTTGTTCGTAGGCGCGGCCGAGGTCTTCGAGGAGGATGCGCCAGGAAACACCGTCGACGACCAGGTGGTGGGCGACGGCGACGAGCTCGACGGTCTCGGAGTCCAGGACGAACAGGTGGAAGCGGATCAGCGGCCCTGCCGAGAGGTCGAACCCGGTCTGGAGGGCGGCGACTTCCTCGTCCATGGCCGCCCGCGCGGCCTCCCCGTCCAGATGCGACAGATCGGTGCGCTCCAGCGTGACGTCCGGGTCCTCCGCGAGGTTGTGCTGACGCCACCCGGCGCCGGTCCGCGTGTACCGCATGCGCAGGGCGTCGTGATGGGCGGCGAGCGCGGTGACCGCGGACGAGAGCGCCGCCGCGTCGACGCCGGGGCGCAGGCCGAAGCGCATGGCCTGGTTGAAGTGGTGCGGGGCGTTCCGGTGGGTGCGGAAGAACCAGCGCTGGATGGGGGTGAGTACCACGGGGCCCTCCACGGGGGGCAGTTCGGGGCTCTCGCCCCCGGCATCGCCGGAGCGGGCGTCCTGAACGCCTTCGGCGAGTGCGGCGACGGTCTGCCGCACGAAGATGTCCTGAGAGGCGAGCACGATGCCCGCCCGGCGGGCGCGGGAGACGACCTGGATGCTGAGGATGGAGTCGCCGCCGAGGTCGAAGAAGTTCTCGTCGACGCCGACGCTCGCCACGCCCAGGACGTCGGCCCAGATGGCCGCGAGCTCCGCTTCCAGCGGGGTCCGGGCCGCCACGTGCTCGCGCTCCGGCCCGTACGTCTCCGGTGCGGGCAGCGCCTTGCGGTCCACCTTGCCGTTCGGCGTCAGCGGCAGCGTCTCCAGCACCACGAAGGCCGACGGCACCAGGTGGTCCGGCAGCGCGTTGGCCGTGAAGCTCCGCAGCTCGCCGGGGTCGGGCGCCGCGCCCGGAGCCGCCGGTACGGCGTAGGCGACGAGCCGCTTGGCCCCCGAGGGCCCCGGCCGGGCCACGACCACCGCGCGCGACAGCCGGGGGTGGGCGGCGAGCGCGGCCTCGATCTCGCCGAGCTCGACGCGGAAGCCCCGGATCTTGACCTGGTCGTCGCCCCGGCCGAGGAATTCCAGCAGCCCCCCGGAGGTCCGGCGCACCAGGTCGCCGGAGCGGTACATCCGTGCCCCGGGCCCGCCGAACGGGTCGGCGACGAACCGCTCGGAGGTCATCCCCGGCAGGTTCACATAGCCCTGGGCCACCCCCTCGCCGCCGATGTACAGCTCACCCGCGACCCCCTGGGCCACCGGCCGCAGCCACGCGTCCAGGACGTACAGCCGGGTGTCGGCGATGGCGGTGCCGATGGGCACTCCGTCGCCGGTCAGCTGCTCGGCGGTGATGCGGGCCGCGGCGGCGAACGTGGTGGTCTCGGTGGGACCGTAACCGTTGATCAGGGTGACCCCGGGCAGCCGCTCCAGGACGGTCCGGCAGTGCCGCACCGAGAGCGCGTCACCCCCGGCCAGGAGATGGCGCAGCCCGGCGAGCACCTCGGGGTCGGCGTCGACGGTCTCGTGGAACAGCCCGGCCGTCAGCCACAGCGTGGTCACCCCGTGTGAGGTGACGAAGGCGCCCAGCTCGGGCGGGGCGAGCACGCCCGGCGGGGCGATGGCGAGGGTGGCGCCGTTGAGGAGGGCTCCCCAGATCTCGAAGGTGGCGGCGTCGAAGGAGACCGAGGCCATCTGGGCGACGACATCGGCGTCGGTGAGCGTGATGTACGGGGTGTCGCGGACGACCCGGTCGATGGCCCGGTGCGGAGTGAGCGTGCCCTTGGGTGTGCCGGTGGAGCCGGATGTGTAGATCACGTACGCGCCGCTGTCGGGGGTGATGGCTCCATCCGGCCTACCGGGGTCCCCGGCGTCGATGAGGGCGCGGTCCGTGTCGAGCAGCAGCCGCGCGATCCCGTCCTCACCGTCGGCGGGGGAGCCGTCCCCGTACAGGGTGCTGTCGGTGACGACGAGGAACAGTCCCGCGTCCCGCGCCATGAACTCCCGGCGTGCGGCGGGGTATCCGGGGTCCAGCGGTACGTAGGCCGCACCTGCCTTGAGGATGCCGAGCAGGCTGGTGATCAGCTCCGGGCCGCGCTCCAGGCATACTCCGACCCGGCTGCCGGGGCGCACCCCCAGGCCGCGCAGATGCCGGGCCAGCCGGTTCGCCGCCGCGTCCAGCTCCGCGTAGGTGACGCGGGTGGAGCCGTGCAGGAGGGCCACGGCATCGGGCGCGCGGTCCACCCGCGCCTCGAACAGCGCGGGGAGCGTGGCGGGTTCGGTGCCGCGACCGGTGGCGTCCCACTCCTCCGCCAGCCGCCGGGTCTCGGACGGGTCCAGCATGCCGACGGCGGCCATGGGGGTGGCGGGGGCCGTGGTCAGCCCGTCGAGCAGGGCGCCCAGATGCCCGGTGAGCCGCTGGATGGTGGCCGCGTCGAAGAGGTCGGTGCTGTACTCGACGGAACCGGTCAGCCCGCCGTCGGCGTCCGCCCAGAACTCCAGGGTGAGGTCGAAGAGCGAGGCCTCGCGGGGCAGTTGGACCTCGGTCACCTCGATGCCCGGGAGTCGGGGCAGGGCGGCGGGCGCGTTCTGGAGCACAAGGGCGACCTGGACGAGCGGCGGACGGCTGGGGTCGCGCTCGGGAAGCACGGCGTCCACGACCCGTTCGAATGGTGCCTGGCTGTGGGCCAGCGCCTCGTGGACGGCCTCGCGGGTACGGGCGGTGAAGTCCTCGAACGTCAGCGCCTCGTCGACATCGCCGCGCAGGGCCAGGGTGTCCACGAAGAACCCGACGATCCCGGCGAGTTCGGCCCGGTCACGGCCCGCGTCCACGGTGCCGAGCAGAATGTCCCGCTGCCCCGACCAGCGGGAGAGCAGCAGCTGCACGGCGGCGGTGAGCGGGGCGAACAGCGTGGCCCGCTGCCGGTGGCCGAGCTCGGTGAGCCGGTGGACGACGGGGGCGGGCACGGAGAAGAGGTGCCGCGCCCCGGCGGAGGTCCGTACGGGCGGGCGGGGCCGGTCGGTCGGCAGCTCCAGCGGGGTGGCACCGGC
This sequence comes from Streptomyces sp. NPDC059452, assembly GCF_042750035.1. Classification (NCBI taxonomy): domain Bacteria; kingdom Bacillati; phylum Actinomycetota; class Actinomycetes; order Kitasatosporales; family Streptomycetaceae; genus Streptomyces; species Streptomyces sp. NPDC059452. Next base: position 107,498 of record NZ_JBHYVE010000001.1, on the reverse strand, counting down.
CAGCCGCTTCGCCCAGTGGGCGAGGTGCCGCTCGGCGACGGGCCCTTCGAGGCGCCGTTGCTGCCAGGCGGCGAAATCGGCGTACTGGAGCGGTACCGGGGCCGGGGCGGAGTGCTCCTCGCCGGAGGTCCCGGCCGTGTAGAGCTCACCCAGCTCGCGGCACATCACCTCCATCGACCAGGCGTCCGCCGCGATGTGATGGGCCGTCAGGACGAGCAGGTGTTCCCGGGGGCCGGTGTGCACCAGCAGCCCCCGCAGGACGGGGCCGTTACGGAGGTCGAAGGGGGCCGACACCTCGGACCGCAGGGCCCTCTCCAGCTCCCGGTCCCGCTCGGCGGCGGGCAGCGCGGTGAGGTCCACGACGGGCAGCGGTACGGGGCCGGGGGCCCGGACGATCTGGAGCAGCGCGCCGTCCCGCTCCTCGAAGGTGGTGCGCAGCGACTCGTGGCGGGCGGCCAGGGCGGTCAGCGCGGCGGCCAGCGCTTCGGTGTCCAGCGTGCCGGTGAGCCGGAGGCCGGTGGCGCAGTTGTAGGCGGCGCCGCCCGGCTCGTACGTGTCGAGGAACCACAGGCGGCGCTGGGCGGCCGAGGCCGGCAGATCGCCGGTACGCGGGACGGGGACGGGGACGGGCAGGCCGACGCCCTCGGCCGTCCCGGGCTCCTCGGCGAGGCGGGCCGCGTACGCGGCGACGGTCCGGTGGCCGAAGAGCCAGGCGGGCTCGGGGGTGATCCCGGTCCGGCGCTGGACGGCGAAGGCCATCCGCAGCCCGGATATGGAGTCGCCCCCCGACACGAAGAAGTCGTCGTCGATCCCGACGCGTTCGCGGCCGAGGACGGTGGCCCAGACCTCGGTCAGCAGGCTCTCCAGCTCGGTCCGGGGAGCGGCGTAGGGGGTGTCCTCGGCCGGGCCCGGGGCGGGCAGTGCCCGGCGGTCGACCTTGCCGTTGGAGGTGAGGGGCAGGCGGTCCATGGCGACGAAGTCGGTGGGCACCATATGGGCGGGCAGCCGGCCGGACAGGTGGGCGCGCAGCTCGGCGGTGCCGGGTGCGGCGCCGGGGACCGCCGGAGTGTGGTGGGCGACGAGCCGGCCGGTGGCGCCGCCGGGCAGCAGGGAGACCGCCGCCTGGAGGACGGAGTCGTGCTCGACGAGCGCGGTCTCGATCTCGCCGAGCTCGACCCGCAGCCCGCGGATCTTGACCTGCTGGTCCGAGCGGCCGATGAACTCGTACGTCCCGTCGGCCTGCCGGCGGGCGAGGTCGCCCGTCCGGTACATCCGGGAACCGTCCGGGCCGTACGGATCGGCGACGAAGCGCTCCGCGGTGAGCCCGGCCCGGTTGACGTACCCGCGGGCCAGGCTGTCGCCCGCGATGCACAGCTCGCCGACACCGCCGTCCGGTACGGGGCGCAGCCGTTCGTCCAGGACCATCACGCGTACGCCGTCGACGGCGCGCCCCAGCCCGGGCGGGGCGCCGACCGCGCTGGGCAGGGGCCCGTTGAGGGTGGCGGTGACCGTCGCCTCGGTGGGGCCGTACGCGTTGAACATGCGCCGTCCGTCCGCCCAGCGGGCGACCACATCGGGCGGGCAGGGCTCGCCGCCGGTGGCCAGGGCGCGCAGCCGGGGCAGCTCCACCGGGGGGATCGTGGCCAGGACGGACGGCGGGATCATGGCATGGGTGACGGCCGCGTCGGCCAGCAGTCCGGCCAGGGCCTCGCCGACGACCTGGGCGGGCGTGGCGGGCAGGATGAGCGTCGCCCCCGCGTACCAGGTCTGGACGAGGTCGGCGATCGACACGTCGAAGTTGGCCGAGGCGAACTGGAGGACCCGGCTGTGCTCGTCGATGGCGAGCGCCGAGACATGGGCCCCGCCGAGTCCGCCGATGCCGCGGTGGGTGACGGCGACACCCTTGGGCGTGCCGGTGGAGCCCGAGGTGAACAGGACGTACGCAGTGTTGTCGAGACGTACGGTGACATCCGGCGCCCGGTCCCCGGCGTCCTCGGCGCGTCCACCCGCCGGAGAGGCGTCCGCCTGCCCGGCGGCGTCCAGCAGCAGGGTGTCGGGTGCGGCGGGAATCCGGGCGCCGAGCCCGCTCTCGGCGACGACGAGGCCGATGCCCGCGTCCTCGACCATGAAGGCCAGCCGGTCCGCCGGGTAGTCCGGGTCCAGCGGGACGTAGCAGCCGCCCGCCTTGAGCACCGCGAGCACGGCGACGATCAGTTCGGGGCCCCGGCGGACGCAGACGCCGACGCGGGTCTCGGGCGCCACCCCGCGGGTGACGAGCCGGTGGGCCAGTCTGTTGGCCAGCCGGTCCACCTCACCGTAGGAGAGCCGCCTGTCCCCGCATTCGACGGCCGGGTGGCCGGGTTGGTGCGCGGCCCGGTCCTCGAACAGGCCGTGCAGGGTGATGCCGCCGTCCGTCCGTCGGTCGAGCCGGAAGGAGGTGCTGTCAGAATTCATGCCAAGACCCCATAGAGCGCCGAGAGCGTGTAAGGCATTTCTTTGTGTGCGTCGTCACCGTGCTGCGCGCTGTCCCGTGCCGCCGCGGCTCCATTGCCCCGGCATTCCCGAATTCTTTTCGCGCTGTTCCCGCCCGGATCACCGTCGTTCCGAGGTGTTTCCGCGCATGCCGAGCAGTCCCCGCGCCGAAGCGGAGGAGACGAAGGAGGTGCGTGTCCGCTGCTGTGATGGTCAGGTCAGGTCACATGGGTTCGTCCCACATCCTCAGCAGGGTGCGGCCGCTGTACTGGAGGGCCTCGATCCGGCCGGTCTCCGCCGACCGGAGGAACCGGCCCCGGGCCGGACCGGCGACCTCCGGCGGTCCGGAGAAGACGAGCCCGGCCCCCGGTACCCCGGTCGCGCGCGCACCGCCCGGCAGCCGGAGCACCAGGTGCGGCTCGTCCAGCTCCACGGTCACCGTGAGCCCGCCGTTGCGGTAGGTCCCCGTACAGTCCGCGAACTCCGCGGCGGGGACGCCGGGCGGCAGCGGCGGCCGGTACACGCCCACGTCGACGCCGCAGGCCGTCCGCAACTCCTCCACCAGGGCCTCCCAGAGGTCCTGGCCCGTCGAGGAGTTGGTGGTCAGGGCGAGGGCGGTGCCCGATGCGGGGTGGGCCCGCAGATGGCAGGTCGTCCCGTCGAGCCCGCCGTCGTGGCCGAGCCAGCGGTTGTCCGCGGGCCCGAAGTGCCCGACGCCCAGGGCCCACGCCCCGGCCAGCCCGAAGGGCTCGGCGCCGGCCACCGGCCGTGTCATCTCCCGTACGGCCGAGGCTTCGACGAGCCCCCCGGCCGCCTCGCCGACCAGTAGGGACGCGGCCTTGACCAGGTCGGCCGCGCTGCCCGCGAGACCGCCCGCCGGGGCGGAACCGGGATCGGTGGCACACACCACGGACCGGGTGGTCCGCCGCCCCGCCGGCCCGGTGCCCGGCCGGTGGCCGGGCGCGGCGTGCACGGTCTCGGCCTGCGCGGCCGCGCCGGGCAGAACACCGATGCCGGTGCCGAGCGGCCGCAGCAGATAGTCCCGTACGGCCTGCCACCAGGGCAGCGCGGTGGCGTTCTCCACCGCGCGGCCGACAAGGGCGTATCCGGTGTTCGCGTACGAGAAGGTCCCCGGCGCGGGCCATGCGGCCCGGGCCTCAGCCTCCTCGGTCGCGGCCAGGAACCCGGTGGTCCAGTGGCCCAGCGAGCCGGCGCTCTCGTCGTCGTGGTCGGACGGCAGCCCCGCCGTGTGGCTGAGGAGATGCCGGAGGGTGGCGGTGCGGGCGGGGTGGCCGCCCGCCGCGCCGGGGGAGAGCCACTGCCCTGCGGGGGCGTCGAGGTCCAGGTCCCCGTCGGCGGCCAACTGGACCGCGGACAGGGCTGTCAGCGTTTTCGTCACGGACCCGTAGGCGAATACGGAACGGGGGGTGACGGGCCGCCCGCTGCCGTATTCCTCCTCCCCGTGGACCCACGTTTCGATCGATCCCCGGCGATAAAGGGACAACTGGCAGCCGACCACTTCGAAGGATTCGGCCAGCCGCCCGAGAATTTCACCGGGCGAAGCCGCGGAAGAAAGGCTGGAATTGGCCGTGCCGTCCTGAGGGGCGGTGAATGTTTCGCACACTGCCGCTTCTCCTGCCCTTCCGAAGCATTCGCCGGTTCCTTTGCTCGGCGATCGACCCGCAAGCTGAATTCTTCACCAGCGGAGAAGCTCAGGGCAGAGGATTAAGCGGTGCTGTAAAGGTGCAGTCCAGGTACACGATCGCGGCTGCCGGAGAGGCGATCGGCCTTCTCCGGCAGCCGCGATCGCGGTCAGGGGCCCGTCACCGGCCGCGGCTCGGCAGGACCGCCACCGTCAGCAGGACCAGCAGGACACCGCCCGCCGCGTTCCACAACCCGCGCTCCAGGTCCGTGAACCCGAAGGCGACCGGCGCCACGTCCCGGCCCTGCTGCACCACCCACAGGACACAGGTCGTCAGCCCCGCCACTCCGGCGAGCGTCATCAGCACCTTGGAGCGCACCAGCAGCGCGAGCACGGCGATGCCCGCCGCGACCGCGAGCGGAAGGAACATCGAGGCGGCGATGGAACCGGGAGGCCCTTCCAGCCCCGTGAACAGGTCCAGGGCCGGGACGTCACGCGCCGTGCGGCCCTGGTACCAGGGCTGGAAGGCGCTCAGGACGAGCGCGGCCGCCCCGGCCACTCCCATCAGGGAGGCCACCACCCAACGAGCCATGTCATCCACTCCTGTCGTCTGTTCCGGAGCACCGGGTATGCCGGGTGTCTCCGGTGTCTCCGGTGTCCCGCGTGTTCCGAGTGCCCCGGGTGTCTCCCGTGCTCCGGCTGTCGGCTGTCGGCTGTCGGCCGCCGGACACCCGTCACCGGCCGCCGAGGCCGGCGGGGTGCTTCCTGCGCAGCGCCGATCCGGCCGGCACCAGGCAGCCCACGAAGGTGGTCACCACCATCGTCAGGACGATCAATCCTGCCTGGAGGGGCGGGATGTAGGGGAGGGATCCGGCCAGCGCGAAGCTGAACGCCGTCAGCGGGATCGCCGCGGCCAGCCCGCCCACGATCAGACCGATCAGCACGATCAGCGTCGCCTCGGTCGTCAGCATCCGCCGGATCTGGCCCCGGCCGGAGCCGACCAGCCGCAGCAGCGCCAGCTCCTGACGGCGCCCCACCATGATGAGCGTGAGCGTGTTGAGGACGGAGATCACGGTGAAGACCCCGATGACGCTCACCGCCACCACCGTGATCACCTGCCCCACCCCCCGGTCCTCGGACTCCAGGTGCTCGGCCGCCGGCCCCCGCGACACCGACACGTCCAGGACCGATCCGCCGAGCGCCCGCTCCACGGCGGCGCGCACATCGCCCCCGCCCGGCTCCTCGGCGACCAGGACGCGGCGGTTCAGCGGAGCGGCCACGTGCGGAGCGAGTTCGGCGGTCGAGAACAGGAAGTCGCCGAGGGCCAGCGACCGCCGGTAGAGCGCGGCCACCTCGACCGCCACCGCGGCCCCGTCGCCGTACCGCACGGTGACCTTGTCACCGACCCCGACGCCGAGCGAGCGCGCCCGGTCCTCGCCGATCGCGACCGTGCCCGCGCCCAGCTTCCCCAGGCTGCCCCGGCTGACGTCCGGGTCGAGCGTGGCGGGCAGCGCGGCCGGGTCCACCCCGATGACGGGGAGCCGGTCCAGCTTGGGCTCGCCCGTCTCCCGGCGGGCCAGCACCACGGTGCTGTGCATGACCCCGGTGGCGGCGGCCACCCCGGGCACCTGCCGTACCGCGTCCACCGCGTCCTGCGGGATTCCGGGCCCGTCCGTCGTGACCTCCAGCGTCGCGTTCATGGCCGCCGCGGCCTGCCTGCTGCCCTCCCGGTCGAGCGTCGCCCCGGCCGAGAGCTGGACCCCCACGAACGCCACGACCAGCACGATCGGGGTGATGGCGGCGCCCAGCCGCCGGGAGTTGGCCTGCGAGGCGGCGACCGCGAGATAGCCGCCGGGGCCCAGCTTCCGGGCCGGTGCGCCGAGCACCCGCAGGGCCGCTCGGGCGATCCACGGCCCCAGCAGCGCACAGGCGATCACCAGGGCCATCGCCGCCGTACTGGCCGCCATCGCGGCGAGCTCGCCGTACTGGAGCACCGCCGTGCCCGCGGAGCTGAGCCCCGCGAACAGCAGGACGACCCCGGTGATGCTCCGCCCCCGGCCGGGCTGTTCCGGCTCGGTCGCCGCCTCACCCATCGCCTGCGCGGGCCGCACCTTCGCGATCCGCCCGCAGGCGATGGCCGCCGACACCCGTGCCACCACCAGCGTCAGTACGGCGGTGACCACGGGGGTGGCCAGGAGCCAGTAGGCCGTGGGCAGTTCGAGGCCGATGGGGACGGCGCCACGGGCGCGCAGCAGATGGATCAGCAGGAGGAACACGGGCACCGCGCCGATCGCGCCGAGCACGGCGGCGGGCACCGCCACCCCCCGTACCTCGCGGCCCACGGTCAGCCGCAGCTGTCGCGGTGTCGCACCGACCGCGCGCAGCAGCGCCATCTCCCGCGCCCGCTGGTGGATGGCCTGGGTCACCGTGCTCGCGACGACGAGGAGGGCGATCATCAGGACCGTCGCGCACACCGTCGAGAGCAGCATGAGGAGCGCCGACCTGCTCGGCGCCGACTCCACGAACTCCGGATCGCCCCGGCCGTTCCCCGTCAGCACGCGCAGCGCCGCGGAGTCCTCCTCGTACCGGCTGTCGGCGGAGGCGTCCTTCGCGGGTGTGCCCTCGTCCAGCGCCTTGCGCAGCGCCGGGTACAACGCGTGTACGGAGACGCCCGGTTCGGCCAGCACGCCGATCGCGTCGGTGGTGTCCGGGTGCCCGGCGAGCCGGCGGGCGTGGGCGTCGGTGAAGAAGACGGTGCCCTGGTGGGCGAGGCCCGCGGAGTCGCCCTCGCCCCGAGGGGCGGCGATGCCGGAGACCTCGTACAGGACCGGAGATCCGTACGCCTGGAGCTGTACGCGGTCGCCGACGCGGGCTCCGGCCCGCGCGGCCAGGTCCCCGTCGAGGACGACCTCCCGGTCGGTGGCCGGGGCGCGCCCGTCCCGCAGGGTGAAGGGCGCGAGCGAGGCGACCTGCCAGCCGTGGCCGCTGACGGGGGCCCGGCCGGAATCGGTGGAGCGGCCCGGCACCGCCCGGCCGTCCCCGTCCGCGACGGTGAGGGGCACGTTGTCGTCGGCGACCGCCGACCGTACGCCCTCGACGGCCTCGATCCTGGGGACCAGCGAGCGCGGCACCCGCACCCGCTCGGTGAGGGCGGCCGTGACGGTCGTCGGCGGATCGCCCCACGGTTTGGCGGTGTACCGGGTGCTCTGGTCGCCCGCGACGACCGCGGTCGTCGCGGCGTACCGCTCGACGCGCGCGTGACCGGCGAAGGCCGACAGCGTGGCGAGGGCGAAGCTGCCGAGCAGCAGCGAGGTGAGGACGAGAGCCGCGAACACGGCGGCCCACGCCTTGCGGTGCCGGCGCATCGACCGCTTCGCGAGGAAGCGGGTGGTGCGCTGATCGGCGATCACCTCACCGGCCGGGCGGCGCCTGCCGCCCGGACCCGCCTTCGGACGGCTGGGTGCGAGAGTGTCCGTCATCCGCCGCTCACCGCTCCCCGAGACGTGCCATCGTCCTTGCGACAGCCTCCGGTTCGGGCCGGTCGAGGGTGTCGACGATCCGTCCCGCCTCGATGAACACCGCCTCGTCCGTCCACGAGGCGGCGACCGGGTCGTGCGTGACCATCACCACCGTGTGGCCCTGCCGGTCCACCGCGTCCCGCAGGAGCGTGAGGACATCGCGGGCCGTCACCGGGTCGAGAGCCCCGGTGGGCTCATCGGCGAAGATCACCGCCGGATCGGTCACCAGCGCACGGGCGATGGCCACCCGCTGCTGCTGCCCGCCGGACAGCCGCAGCGGAGAGTCGTCGGCCCGCTCCGCGAGCCCCACCGCCGACAGCACCCGCAGAGCCCGCTCCCGTACGGCGGGGGAGTCGGGGCGTTCGCCGCCGAGGAGCAGCGGCAGCGCCGTGTTCTCCTGCACGGTGAGCGAGGGTACGAGGTTGAGCGCCTGGAACACGAAGCCGATCCGGTCCCTGCGCAGCCGGGTCAGCGCCCCCTCGCTGAGCCGGGACAGATCGGTCTCACCGATCCGCACCACCCCGGAGGTCGGCCGGTCGAGCCCGGCCGCGCACTGCAGGAACGTCGTCTTGCCGGACCCGGAACGCCCCATGACCGCCAGGAAGTGACCGCGGTCCACGGTGAGACTGACGTCGTCCAGCGCGTGCACCTGCTGGGAGCCGCGCAGATAGCTGCGGGTGACCGACTCCAGCGTCAGAGCCGGTACGGGGCCGCCGGTCTCCGCCCGCGCCGCCGTCCGCGCGTCCACGGCCGTCACCGAATCACGTTTTGCCGACCGAAGCCTCACCATGCTCATGCCTTCCGGGCTGTGCGACCGGTTCGCCGGCCTCGTCCTGTGACCGGCCGCCGCCCTGCCGGGCGGGTCCGGTTCTCCCCTGCGAGCAACGGTATGGATCTTCGGGGCTGCGGGCGATGGTGCATGTACCCAGCTCCGGGTTCATCCAGCCCCACCATCCACTGAGGTGGCGGGTGCACCGCGCGCGGAGGCTGTGATCCGTATGCTCGACGGTGTGCCGCCCGGGGTGCCGGCGTGCCCCTCCAGGGAGTCCTCATGACCGATCTCGCGTTACAGGCCCGCCGCTCCTGGCAGGCCTGTCTCTACCTCTACACGGGCCTGCTGGTGGCCTGGCTCTGTTTCCTGGGCATCTTCGCCGTGTCGGCCGGGCTCTTCTTCACCGTGTCCCTCATCGGCGCCCCCGCCTGGCCGGAGATCGTGCGCCTGCTGCGCAGACTCGCCGGCTACGAACGGGTGCGTGCCGGCGCCCGGCTCGGCTACCCCGTCCCCGAGCAGTACCTGCCCCTCGACGGCTCACCGGCCGACCGGGTGCGCCTGGCCCTGACCGACCCGGGGACCTGGCGGGACGCCCGGTGGCTGCCCGTGGCGGTCGTGACGATCATCGTCTTCTCCGTGCTGACCCTGCCGTTCTGGCTGATCGGCCTGCTCGTCGACGGGCCGCGCCTGGGCATCGGCAGCGCCCTCGACCAGCGCCGCCTGGAGAGGGACGGCACCCCGCCCCGTGAGCGCTCCCCCCTGGTGCTGCACGGCATGGAGAAGCTGGCCGACCTCCAGGCGTCCTGGACCGCGTCCCTGCTGCGCCCCTCCTCCTCGGCCCGGCTGGGCGAGCGGATCGCCGAGCTGTCGGAGAGCCGGGCCGGTGCGGTGGAGGCGCACAGCGCCGAACTGCGCCGCATCGAACGGGACCTGCACGACGGGGTCCAGGCCCAGCTGGTGGCTCTCTCCCTGCGGATCGGCCTGGCCAAGCAGCGGCTGCGCACCGACCCGGACGCCGCGCTCGCCCGGCTCGACGAGGCGCAGGCCGGACTGGAGAGCGCACTCGCGGAGCTGCGGCACGTCGTACGCACCGTCCACCCGCCGGTCCTGACGGACCGTGGGCTCGCCGGAGCCGTACGGGCGCTCGCGGCCTCCTCGGAGATCCCCGTCGACATGAGCCTGAGCCCGGTGGAGAACGGCCACCGGCTGCCCGCCGCGGCCGAGGCGGCCGCGTACTTCGTGGTGGCGGAGGCCCTGACCAACATCCGCAAGCACAGTGGTGCCCGGCGGGCGTCGGTACGCTTCACCCGGAGCAAGGGGCTGCTGATGGTGTCGGTGACCGACGACGGCCGGGGCGGAGCCGACGAGAAGGGCGGCAGCGGTCTGCTGGGTATCCGCAGACGCATTGCCGCGTTGGACGGAACAGCGAGCCTGACCAGCCCTGTGGGCGGGCCGACCGAACTGAAAGTGGAGCTGCCGTGCGGATCGTGATCGCGGAGGACAACACCCTGTTACGTGAGGGAATGGTGTTGCTCCTGACCAGCAACGACCACGAGGTGGTGGCCACCTGCGCCGCCGGTCCGGAGATCCTGCCGGCCCTGCGGGACCACCGCCCGGACGTCGCCGTGCTCGACGTACGGCTGCCGCCGTCCTTCCGCGACGAGGGGCTGCGCGCGGCCGTCGCGGCCCGTGAGGAGTTCCCCGACCTGCCCATCCTGGTCCTCTCCCAGTACGTGGAACAGGCGTACGCGGCGGAGCTGCTGGCGGGCGGTGCGCGCGGCATCGGCTATCTGCTCAAGGACCGGGTCGGCCGGGTCGAGCAGTTCCTGGAGGCCCTGGAGCGCATCACCTCCGGCGGCACGGCGCTGGACCCGGAGGTGGTGACCGAGATCCTCAGCCAGAAGGCGGCGGAGCGGCCCCTGCAAGGGCTGACGCCGCGTGAGTACGAGGTGCTGGGGATGATGGCCCAGGGGCTCGCCAACGGCGCCATCGCGGAGCGCCTGGTGATCACCGAGCGGGCCGTGAGCAAGCACATCCGGGGCGTCTTCGACAAGCTGGGGCTGCCTCCGGAGGGCGGCAGCGTGCACCGCAGGGTGCTGGCGGTGCTCGCCTTCCTCGGCGGGGGCAGCGCACCGACGGTCTCCGGCCCCTGATCCGGTGGCCCCGGCCCCTTCCCCGGAAGGGGCCGGGGCCACCGGTCATGCGAAAAACCCCGGGTGTCCGGAAGAGCTTCCGGACACCCGGGGCGGGGACTCGGCGCGACGTCGACGGGGGGTGACCAGTCGCGCTGCCCCGGTCACAGGGGCGCGGGCGGGTCCGCGCGCGTCAGAGGTAGTCCTTCATGGACGTGCACGTGCCGCGCAGGGCTTCCAGACGCTTGTTCTGGGCGGAGACGTACTCGGAGACCGAGGCCGGACTGCGGTCCTTCGGCGCGGTGTCGCGCAACTCCTTCGCCGCGTCCCGTGCGGCCCCGGCGAGCTTGTCGTCCTCGGTCTTGTCAGCCAGTTCGTCGAGCTTGTCGGCGCGGTCCTCGACGTCCTTCTCTGCCGCGTCCGCATCCTTGGTGTTGGGGTCGAAGAGGGCCAGGTCCAGGATCTCCAGGCACACATCGCCCCGGTCCAGCACCTTCTGCGGAGTGTTCTCGCAGGCGGCCAGTCCGATGACGGCGGGCACGACGAGCATGACCGCCACCACACCCCTGACGAATCCCTGCCGCTTTCCTCCTGCGAGGCCCTTCAGGTCCTCGTTCGCATCCATTCTTCCCGCTCTCCTCGGAGTGGTTCTTCGGTGGCGTACCGGCGGTGGCCGCGCGTCGGTCGTGGCCGCGCGTCAGCCGTGGTGTGCGTCAGTCGTCGGCGCGGGTGACGCGCATCCAGCGCACCACGGCCCAGATCACGGCGATGGCGTCCAGGGAGAAGCCCACGATCATCACCGTCGTCCGGGTCGACCCGGTGACCGTGTGGGAGACCACCGAGGTCAGCATGGCTCCCACGAAGAAGACGAACAGCGGCGGGATGATCCACCCGCTCCCGATCTTTCGTTTCGTCCGTGCCATGGGGGCCTCCAGTCGTACGGTCCGTCGCACGGTCTCGACCCGCGCTGTCCTGGTCCATGCTCTCCGGAGCCCCGGGTCCGGGGCAGTACACCGCATACCCGAACCGGGGTGAAGCCTGTACCACCATGCGGCGTTCAGCGTTCCAAACGAGCCTGCGGGCCGGGCCGCGCCCCGCCTCTCCCCGGGCCCGTCCGGCCCCCCACCAGGGCAGTTGCACCGAGCCTTAAAGACCTGCCGCCCCCGCTCCACGGCTGCCAGCATCGGCAGGGTTTCGTCCGGCCAGGCAGACCGCGGCCGGACCGGAGAAGGGGCCAACACCGATGGACGCGCCGAAGGACGAACTACCGCTGCGCCGCAACAGGAACTACCACGTTCTCTGGGGCAGCCAGGCTCTCTCCGAACTCGGCGCCCAGATATCGCTGTTCGCCCTCCCGCTGCTGGTTCTCGTGCTGACGGACTCCGCCCTCTACGCCGGAGCGGTCGGAGCGGTCAGCGCGGTGACTCGGCTGGTCGTCCTGATCCCGGCCGGCGCACTCATCGACCGCTGGAACCGCAAGTCGGTGATGCTCGTCTGCGAGCTCGCCCGCGTCCCCGTGATGGTCGTGCTGGCCTGGGCCGTCCTGCGGGGCGAGGCGACGCTCGTGCACATCCTCGCGGTGGCCGTGGTCGACGGTGCCGCCGCGGCGATGTTCGCCCCGGCGGAGGACGCGGCGCTCCCCCAGGTCGTGGCCAGGAGCCAGCTCTCCACCGCGGTCTCCGTCAGCGCCGCGCGCAGCTACCTCGCCACGCTCGCCGGTCCCGGCGTCGGCGGCTTCCTCTTCAGTGCCCACAAGGCGCTGCCGTTCACCGTCAACGCCCTGACGTACATCGCGTCCTTCGTGATGATCCTCTTCCTGCGGCTGCGAACGGCGGCGCCGACCGCCCCGCAGCCCGGCGGGACCCTGCTGCGGGACATCCGCGAAGGCGCCGGCTGGATCTGGCGGCGGCCGGTCATCCGGGCGAGCATGATGGTCGCGGTGATGGTGAGCGTCTGTTTCAACGCGCTGTACCTGATCGTGCTCACCTCGGCCGAGCGGGCCGACATCTCCGCACCGGAGATCGGTGCCATCGGCGTCATGGTCGGCCTCGGCGGGCTCGTCGGCGCCCTGACCGCGCCGCGCGTCCACCGGCTGCTCTCCCCCCGGGCCTCCATCATCCTGCTCGGCTGGCTGGGCGTGGCCTTCGCACCGCTGCTGCTGCTGGGGAACAGCGGCTTCCTGTTCGGCGGTGTGCTGGCGGTCGTCGCGCTCTTCGCACCGGTCGTGCAGACCGCCGTGGTGACGTACCAGATGTCCACGACCCCGGACCGGCTGCGCGGCCGGGTCAGCGCCGCGATGGGCCTGGCCGGCGGCGTCGCGGGAGCCGCCGGGCCGCTGCTGGGCGGGGCCCTGATGGACGCGGGCGGCAAGACCGTCGCCGTGCTGGTCTGCACGGCGGTCCTGCTGGTGTCGGCCGTCCTGGCGGGCCTGAGCCCGGCCCTGCGGGACTTCACCGGCCTGGACGGCCTGGACGGTCCGGACGGCTTGGACGGTCCGGACGGCCTGGGCAGTCCGCGGCAGGAGGCCGCCCCGCCGGACGGCGGCCCCGGCCCCGCCGCCGGAGGACCGCCCGGCCAGGCGCCCGCCCCCACCTCCACCCCTCAGTGACCCGCCCTACGCCCCTATGTTTCTACGCCCGCCCCCATGCCCCTAACGAAAGGTGACCGGCATGAACCGACCCCACGTCTCCCGTCCCGGGCCACGCGTCGCGGTGGCCCGGCCTCCCAGGCCCGCGGCATCCGTACGGCTGTTCTGCTTCCCGTACGCGGGCGGCGGCTCCAGCCTCTTCCGCCTCTGGAGCGACCATGTGGACGAAGGCATCGAGGTGTGCCCCGTACTGCTGCCGGGGCGCGAGGAGCGGTTCAGTGAACCGCCGTGGACCTCGATGGAGGAGCTGGTGCCCTCGCTCGCGGAGAGCCTGGCCCCCTGGTTCGACAAACCCTTCGCGTTCTTCGGGCACAGCCTCGGCGGCCAGATCGCTTTCGCACTGAGCCGGTATCTCTGCGAACGGGGAGGGCCGCGCCCCCGGCGGATCTTCGTCTCCGGCTGTGCGCCTCACGGCGCCCCGGTCATGCGGCACACCCTGCCGGACGAAGAATTCCTCTCGGAGGTCAGGAAGATGAATGGTGCCCCGCCGGGGGCTCTGGACAATCCCGAGATCGTCGCACTGGTGCTGCCGACGCTCAGAGCGGATTTCACTCTGGCGGAGACTTCTTCGGTGCCCTCCGGGGCGGTCGTCCCCATTCCGCTGACGGCATTCGCCGGAACGGAGGACCCCGAGGCGCCCATCGGCCGGGTCGAGGAGTGGGCCCGGCACACCGGGAGCGATTTCGACGCCCACGAACTCCAGGGGGACCACTTCTTCCTGCACGATCCGGCCGCACTGCTCGACATCGTGGGCCGCAGGCTCACGACGGATCCGGGCGCGCGGCCCGTTCCAGACAGCCGCTGATCCTCGCGGGGTCGGCGCCCGCGATCATGTCCACAACGGCGCCGCCCCGCAGGAACACGACGGCATCGGCCCACGCCGCCGCGTCGGGTTTCGCGGTCGTCATGACCACGGCCACCCCTCCCCGGTCCACCGCCTCGCGCAGCGCCGCCCCGTCCCGCTCCGAGGCGGTGTCGGTCAGCAGGACCTGCGGCCCGGCGGCCAGCGCGCCGTTCACGCACTCGGTGTTCACCGGCCCGGCCAGCCAGGCCACGGTGGGCGGCTCCTCCGGGGCACCCCGCCGGTACACGGAGCCGGACGTCGGCTGAACCTCTCCGGAGATACATCGGAGCAGGGTGCTCTTGCCCTGCTTCCCCTCACCCATGACGGCCAGGAATTTCCCTTCCCGGAGCGCCAGACTGACATTGCGCAGTGCGTAAATCGGAGAGGAACCCGACTCGTAGACCTTGGATACGTTGTCGAGCGTGATTATTTCTTGTGCGGGCTCGGTATTCTTCGCAGCCACATGATTCATTCACTCTCTCCCTAGGCAGAACGCTTGACCGCGCATCCTCCGCCAGAGCGCAGCAATCAGCACATTACAGAGGGTCCGCCTCCAGCGACAGAGGGGTAAGTGAGAGGGTGCAAGGTACAGCTGGCTACCCCGGAGGGTACAGAGCAAGCCCCCTCGAATCGCACAGGCATTCGCGTGCGAGAGTCCGCTATTACTTCGCGAAGGACTCCGGAATCCGAACCGCAGAATACCGGCCGAAACAATTGAGTCATCCGGCGGACGGCCCGGTGGATGGCCCGGCGGTCCGATCGGTGGCCGGATCAGCGGCCGAATCGGTGTCCGGGCCGACGGCCGGATCGGCCGGCCAGCGGTCCGTCAGCTCCTCCGCGTACACCTGCGAGAGCGGCTGTGGACCCACGTACTGCTGGCAGTTGCACCGTCCGGGCTCGTAGCTCAGCGGCTTCTTGTCCTTGTCCCAGGCCGTCGGCACCTCGACCTGTTCATGGCACAGGCCCTGCTTGTCGTGCTTGGCGAGATGGTGGGTGCAGCCGCAGACCGGCTCCGGCGGCCTGTGCGCGGCCTCGATCGCCAGCCGTTCCCGTTGGCCCGCCTCCAGCAGCCGCAGCTTCCGCTTGTGCCGTTTGCGCAGGGCCTTGCTGATGGTGTCGTCGGTCCAGAGGAAGCCCACGATCCAGGAAAAGATGAGAAACGCCCAGAACCAGCCCAACGGATTTTTCCTCCCCCTGTGCGCCGGCCTCTTCGTACGGTCGGCTGCCCGGGCCATTGTTACCCACCCGTACGGGCCGGGCGTACGGGTTCCGGGCCGCCGGGCGCGGCTCAGATGACCGGCGGCCGCCCCAGCCGGGTCATCCGCCACACCGTCGACCAGCTCATCGGGCGCCGCTCGCCGCAAGGGGTGCGGACGCCCTCCGCGAAGCCGCCCGCCCAGGCCCGCAGGCCCTTCGCGTCGCGGGTGCGGGCCAGGGTGAGCAGGGTCCAGGTGGAGAGGTAGGCCGGGACGAGGGGGAGGGGCAGGTTGCGGCGGGCGAGCCAGACGCGGTTGCGGGCCGTCATCCGGTAGTAGACCGCGTGCCGGGCCGGGGAGGTCTTCGGGTGCTGGAGCAGCAGCTCGGGGTCGTACTCCACCCTCCAGCCCGCGTCCAGCGCCCGCCAGGCGAGGTCCGTCTCCTCGTGGGTGAAGAAGAACTCGGCGGGCCACAGCCCCGTCTCCGCCAGCATCTTCATGGAGAACGCGTGGCCCCCGCCGAGGAAGGCCGTCACCGGGCCGCCGCGCATCGGGTCGCCCGCCCGCAGCCGGGGCACATGCCGCCGCTGGGTCTCGCCGTGCTCGTCCGCGATCCGGAAGCCGACGATGCCGAGCCGGTCGTCGGCGGCGAAGTGGTCCCGGACCCGGCGGAGGACGTCCTTGTCGACCAGGAGGCCGTCGTCGTCCAGCTCGACCACCACGTCCACGTCACCGATCTCGGCGAGCCTGCGCAGCCCCTCGTTCCGGCCGCCCGGGCAGCCCAGGTTCTCCGGCAGCTCGATGGTGGTCACCCCGCCGTCGAGGTCCTCCAGGCCGGGGGTGGCGGCGTAGTCCGGGAGCTCCGTCCCGTTGCCGATGATCACGAGCCGGGTGGGCCGGACGTCCTGCATCGCGACCGACGCCAGCAGCGCCTCGACCGCCTGCGGGCGGTCCCCCATGGTGACGATGGATACGCCGATGCGTGGTGCGGACAAGGCGGACAAGTTCGGTACTCCTGGGCTCGGCCGCCCTACGGCTTCTGGTCGGCGGCGGTGCCCGCGATCGTAACGCCTCGCTGTTCAGTCCGTGGTTACCGCCCGGCCATCCCTGGGTCCGTCACTGTTCAGGAGCCCGTACACGGCCATGTCCCGCCGCTCGTCGCCCACCTGCTGCCAGCCGCGCAGCAGCCCCTCGCGCCGGTATCCGACGTCCTCGGCGATCCGGGCGGAGGCGGTGTTCCAGGGTTCGACGAAGAGCTGGAGGCGGGGGACGCCGAGGTCGCGCAGGGCCCAGCCCGTCACCGTACGCAGGGCGGCGCGGGTGACACCCTGGCCGCGCCCGGAGGCCACCATCCAGTACCCGATCGAGGCCCGGCCCTCCGGCAGGTCCCGCAGCCAGAGCCCGATGGCCCCCACCGGGCGCCGGTCCCGGGAGCGGACGATGGCGAACGGGTAGCCCGCGCCGGTCGCCGCCCGCTCCCACTGCCCGCGGACGAACGCCTCGGCGGCCCGGTCCGAGTAGGGAGACGGGACGGTGGTGATGAGGGGGATGTACGGGTCCTGCGCGGCCTCCCGGACCAGGGGGAGGTCGCTCATCTCCCAGGGGCGCAGGACGAAGTCCGGGCCCGCGGACATGCTCGGCACGGTCACCGGCCCGGGCCCGGGCCGGTCGTCGGCGTCCGCCTCGCTACCGGGGCCGGAGTCGGAGGCGGATCCGGGGCCGGAGTCGGAGGCGGGCCCGGCGCCCGTCCCGGGCGGGGAAGCAGGCTTGCGGTCAGCCATGCCCGTATCCTCCCGCGATCGGCGCGGTTCCGCCCCTCGGCCCGCCGGACCCCGACCGGCTTCACGGCGCCCGGCACCGCGTCGATAAAGTGCTGGAATGATATTCAGCAAGGCCGGGTTCGGGGGAGCGGTCGCGGACTTCGGGACCGCGGTGGTGGCCCAGGACGCGAAACGGTCCGGTAAGGCGTTCGTCCGGCTCCAGGAGACCTTCGGGCAGGCCAAGGAGGCGGAACTGCTGGACGGCGGGCCGCGCCTCGCCGCCGTACTGGAGCACGTTCCGCCCGGCCCCCGGGCCGTCGTCGCCGTCCTCGTCGGTGCCTGCGTCGAGCGCGGCGCGGACGCCGAGCGGTGCGCCCCCGACGTCCTGACCGGACTGCGGGTGGCACTTGAGGACGCCGTGGCGTTCACGGAGGCGTGGGAGGCGACCGGCGGCGGGGCCTTCCCCGTACCGGACGGCGGCGAGCCGGGCGAGGAGATCGTCGAGCGGGCGGGGTTCGACGCGACCATCGGCTGGTGGACGCTGCGCCAGTGGGAGATGGCGGCCGTGGCGATGCTCAACCACCCGGCGGTACGGGCGCGCGCCGAGGACGTCCGGGGCGGGCTGCTGCACCTGCTCACCACCGTGGAGCGGGCGTCCGGCGCGGAGTTCAAGTGCCTCGCCCACGCGCTCCTGGTGCTGGACGACGAACCGCTCGTCGCGCTCCACCGGCCGAGCGGCACCGGCTACGCCCTGCGGTTCTCCGGCATCGGCGACACCTTCCAGCTGCACACCCTGCTCGCCGACGCGCTCATAGGCGGCGGCCATGTCGAGGGCCACGCGCCTTCACCGCAGGAGGTCGCCGTCTGCCGGGAGACCCCGGGGCAGGTCGACACGGTGGGCTCCTTCGACCTGACCGCCCCGGACGGCGGCCGGCTGTGGAACGAGGGGAGCCCCTTCGACATCCCCGTCGTCGACGGCGTACGCCTGCTGGTGCTCGACGAGCCGACCTACCGGCGCTCCTGGCCCGCGGGCCGCTTCTTCCCCGGCATGCGCGGAGACCTCGTCCTGGAACGCGCCCTCGAACCGGAGGAGACGGAACGCTGGTTCGCCCATGTCTCCCCGGCCAAGGAGCTCACGGGCTGACCCCTCGGGGCCCGTACAGCCGACTCGCCTGCTGCCCCCCGGAGCCCGTACAGCCGTCGACTCAGCCCCATCAGCCCCATCAGCCCCATCAGCCCCATCAGCGGCTCGGCCCCTCAGCCGATCCGGGTCCCCGTCCCGCTGACCCGGACCCGGTCCTCCCCGGCGCGCAGCTCGACCGTGAGGGTGCCGGGGCGGCCCATGTCCGTGCCCTGGTGCAGGGTCAGTACGGCGGCCTCCGGTACGAGCCCCAGCTCGCGTACGTACGCGCCGAAGGCGGCCGCCGCGGCCCCCGTCGCCGGGTCCTCGACCACCCCGCCCACCGGGAACGGGTCCCGGACGTGGAAGACCACCGGCCCCTCGCGCCACACCAGTTGCAGGGTCGTCAGGTCGAGCCGGCGCATCAGCGCTTCGAGCCGCGCGAAGTCGTAGGCCAGTCCCGCGAGCCGCTCGCGGGTGGCGGCGGCCAGCACCAGGTGGCGGGCGCCCGCGTAGGCGATCCGGGGCGGCAGAGCGGGGTCGAGGTCGGCGGCCGGCCAGTCCAGGGCCGCCAGCGCCTCCGCGAGGTCCGCCGCGCCGATCTCCGTGACGTGCGGGACCACGCTGGTCAGGGTGGCCCGCAGCGTGCCGCCCTCCCGGACGACGGTGACCGGCACCCGGCCCGCGGCCGTGGCGAACTCCAGCGGGCCCGGCCCGTCCCGCTCGGCCAGGGCGATGGCGGTGGCGACCGTGGCGTGGCCGCAGAACGGCACCTCGGCCTTCGGGCTGAAGTAGCGGATGGTGTACGCGCCTTCGCCGGTCCGCTCCGTCAGGAACGCCGACTCGCTGTACCCCACCTCCGCCGCGACGGTGAGCATCCGCTCCTCGTCAAGACCCGCCGCGTCCAGGACGACGCCCGCCGGGTTGCCGCCCCCGGGGTCGGCGGAGAAGGCGGTGTAGCGCAGGACCTCGGGCTCATGATCACGTGTCATGCGGCACCCTAACCCCCGCCGCACGCACTGTCCCGGGCCTTTCGGCCGGTCCGCGTACGGCTGCCGCAGTCCCCCCGAACCGCGGCAGCCCCATCGGTACGGCGACCGGTCAGTGGCAGTTCTTCTTGCCCTGGTTCGCCGGGGTCGACTTCTTCCAGGAGCAGGAGTCCTGGAGCTTCCCGTTCGGCTTGATCAGCCGGGCCTTGTCACCGGTGTTGTTCCAGACGTACGAGCCCCGGTTCCAGTACACGGTGCCCGCGACGTTCTTGCCCTTGCCGGTGCGGAGCTTGACGGTCTTGCCCGCGCCGATGGTGTAGCTGCCGAAGGTGTAGGTGTAGCCGGTGTTGTCCTTCACCTTGAAGCCCTTGAGCTGGACCTTCTTCTTGCCGTTGTTGTGGATGTTCACCCACTCGGCGTTCAGGGACTTGTTCGAGCGGTCGTCCTTGCCGGGACCGTCGTACTGGACGAGCCCGAAGTGCAGCCCGCCCTGATGGGCGGCCGCCGTGGCCGGTGCCGCCGTGGCGAGGAGCGAGCCGGCCAGTGCGGTGGCGGCGGCCAGGGCGATCGGCGCAGCGGTGCGTATGCGCATGCGGTGTTCCTTCTGTGTCGTTCTGGTGAAGGCGTAACGAGGTGCGATCATACGGTCAGTACGCGCTTGCTCACCCGGAAGTGAGGAAATCCGCAGAATCGGCCACTCGGTGACAAGTTCCGACGCGAATGGTCACTTTCGGGCGCCGCCGCTCAGGGTCCGCTCAACCCCGCCCCACGTACGGCATGTTCGTCGCCATGACCGTCAGAAACGGGATGTTCGCCTCCAGCGGCAGCTCCGCCATGTGCACCACCGTGCGCGCCACATCGGCCGCCGCCATCACCGGCTCCACCGCCAGTTTCCCGTCGGCCTGGAGGATGCCGGTCCGCATCCGCTCGGTCATCTCGGTCGCCGCGTTGCCGATGTCGATCTGGCCGCAGGCGATCCGGTACGGCCGCCCGTCCAGCGCCAGCGACTTCGTCAGCCCGGTGACCGCGTGTTTGGTCGCGGTGTACGCGACCGAGTGCGGGCGCGGCACGTGGGCGGAGATCGAGCCGTTGTTGATGATCCGGCCGCCCTGTGGGTCCTGCTCCTTCATCAGCCGGTACGCCGCCTGCGCGCAGAGGAACGCCCCCGTCAGGTTCACGTCCACCACCGTCCGCCAGTCCGCCGCCGCCAGCTCCTCCACCGGCACGCCCCCGGGCCCGAAGGTGCCCGCGTTGTTGAACAGCAGGTCCAGCCGGCCGAACCGCTCCCGTACGGCGGTGAAGAGCGCGCCCACCTCGTCCTCGTCGGACACGTCTGTGGTGACGCACAGCGCCTCCGGGGCCCCGGCCGCCGCGGCCGTCTCCGCCAGCGGTTCCGCCCGCCGCCCGGCCAGCGCGAGCGACCATCCGGCCTGCGCGAGGGCGAGCGCGACGGCCCGCCCGATCCCCGAACCGGCACCCGTGACGACGGCGACTTTCCGATCAGTGCTCATGGCCCGGGAGCGTACGGCAGAGGTCCGGTTGTGTGCGGGAGAGGTCCAGCCGTGTACGGCAGAGGTCCGGCCGTGTGCGGGAGAAGTCCGGCCGTGTACGGCAGGGGATCGGTGGCGTACGGGAAGGGCTCGGCGGCGTACGGCGGAGGTCGGTGCACAGGGCGCGGGGTGCTCATCGACCCGCCATGCGGATGTTGTGCACGCGACAACGGCGCGTCGCGCGCGGCGGTTGCTCTGGAGTCCGACACCATCCGGCAGCATCCGGCACAGCGAGGGGCATATGACAGCCGCACAGACGTCCATGACGCCCGGTCAGGGTGTCCGATCCAGCGAACTCCCCACCGCCACCGCACGGTTACCCCGTCCCGGTCTGGACCGCCGACGCCTGCTCACCGGGGCCGGAGCTGCCGCCGCGCTCGCCTTCACCATGAACCTGCCCGCCGCCGGAACGGCGAGCGCCGTCGAGCTGGACGCCCGCAGGATCACCGAGGACCCCTTCACCCTCGGCGTGGCCTCCGGCGACCCGCTCCCCGACTCCGTACTCATCTGGACCCGGCTGGCCCCCCGCCCGTACGAGCCCGGCGGCGGCCTCCCCGCCAACCGGGTCGAGGTGCGCTGGGAGCTGGCCCACGACGAGGGTTTCCGCCGCATCGCCCGGCGCGGATCGGTCACCGCCCACGCGGAGTTCGCCCACAGCGTCCGCGCGGACGTCCAGGGCCTCGACTCCGGCCGCGCCTACTACTACCGCTTCCGCACCGGCAGCTGGACCAGCCCGACCGGCCGCACCCGCACCGCCCCCGCCGCCGGGACCCGTAACAGCTCCCTCACCCTGGCCGCCGTCTCCTGCCAGGCGTACCACGACGGGTACTTCACCGCCCACCGCCACCTCGCCGCCGAGGACGTCGACGTGGTCTTCCACCTCGGGGACTACCTCTACGAGTACGCCGTCAACGCCACCGGAGGCGCCCGCGCCTACACCGACCGCCGCCTCCCCGCCCACTACAACCGCGAGACCATGACCCTGGAGGACTACCGGCTGCGGTACGCCCTCTACAAGTCCGACCCGGACCTGCGCGCCGCCCACGCCGCCCACCCCTTCGTCGTCACCTGGGACGACCACGAGACCGAGAACAACTACGCGGGCGAGATCCCCGAGAACGACGTACCGCCCGAGGAGTTCCTGCTGCGCCGGGCCGCCGCGTACCGCGCGTACTGGGAGAACCAGCCCCTGCGCACCCCGCAGCGGCCCACCGGCCCCGACATGCGGCTCTACCGCCGTCTCACCTTCGGGCGGCTCGCCCAGTTCGACATCCTGGACACCCGTCAGTACCGCAGCGACCAGGCGTACGGGGACGGCTGGCGCACCCCGGGCCCGGAGTCCGAGGACCCCGCGCGCACCATGACCGGGGCCGCCCAGGAGCGCTGGCTGATCGACGGCTGGCGCGCCTCGGACGCCACCTGGAACGTGGTGCCGCAGCAGGTCACCTTCGCCCGGCGGCGCGATGTGCCCACCGCCGCGTACAAGCTCTCCATGGACGCCTGGGACGGCTACCCGGCCTCCCGGCAGCGGGTGCTGGACGGGGCCGAGTCCGCCGGGGTGGCGAACCTGATGGTCCTCACCGGGGACGTCCACGTCTCGCACGCCTTCGACCTCAAGAAGGACTTCGACGACCCGGCGTCGAGGACCGTCGGCACGGAGATCGTCACCACCTCGATCTCCAGTGGCAGGGACGGCGCGGAACGGCCCGCCAACTGGGAGAACCGCACCCGCGCCAACCCGCACATGAAGTTCTACGACGGGCGGCGCGGGTACGTCCTCGTCACCCTCGGCGAGCGGGAGGCCCGCGCCGACTTCCGTACGGTGTCGGCGGTCACCACCCCCGGAGCGCCGCTCTCCACGGCGGCCTCCTTCGTCACCGAGGCGGGGAACCCGGGCCTCACCCCCGCGTAGAACGGGGCGAACGAGTCGAACGGGTCAGTGGTCCGCCGGGTAGCGGACGCCGATGCGGTCCCGTACCGCGTCGAGCGTCCGCATCACCGCGAGCGTGCCCTCCAGCGGTACGAGCGGGGACTCGCTCTCGCCCGCCCGGATCGCGCGTGCCACCTCGGCCGCCTCGTACTGCATCCCGGACAGACCCCGCGGCCCCGGACCCGAGGTGACCGTCTCCGGCTCCTTGCCCGGCCGGTGCAGCACGAAGTGGTCCGGGTGGAAGAAGTCGCGCGGGAGGTCGATCCGGCCCTCCGTGCCGATGACGGTGGCCGCCGTCGGGTGGTGGCCGACGATCGAGCAGGAGAGCAGCGCGGTGGCGCCCGCGTCCCAGCCCAGCAGCATCCCCGTGCTCAGGTCCACACCCTCGGGCGAGAGCAGCGCGTCCGCCTGCACCCGGTCCGGCTCGCCCAGCAGCAGGTGGGCGAAGGAGACCGGGTAGACGCCCAGGTCCAGCAGCGCCCCGCCGCCCAGGTCCGGATCGCGCAGCCGGTGGCCGGGGGCGAAGTCGCCCGCGAAGCCGAAGTCCGCCTGTACGGTACGGATCTCGCCGATCGCCCCGTCCCGCACCAGCTCGGTCAGCCGGCGGACCACCGGGTTCAGATAGGTCCACATGGCCTCCATCAGGAAGAGGCCCCGGTCCCGGGCGAGCGCCACCAGCTCCCGCGCCTCCCGGCTGTTGAGCGTGAACGCCTTCTCGCACAGCACGTGCTTCCCGGCCCTCAGCGCGAGCGCGGCGGCCGCGTGGTGCGCCGAGTGCGGGGTGGCCACGTACACCACGTCCACCGCGTCGTCGGCGACCAGCTCCGCCCAGCTCCCGTAGGCCCGCGCGATCCCGTGGCGCTCGGCGAAGGCCATCGCCGAGGCCTCCGTACGCGAGGCGACCGCCACCACCTCGGCGCCGGGCAGCGCCCGTACGTCCGCCGTGAAGGTCCCGGCTATGCCGCCCGTCGCCAGAACACCCCAGCGCACCGTCCCGCCCATGCCCGCCACCCCAAACCAGCCCGAAAAAGGTATCGACCACTCCGGCCGAGCTGAGAGCATAGATGCGGATTCAACGATTCGGAGACGAGAATGCCGGACAGCGGCGGCAGCCGGGCCCAGCGAGAGCACCACATACCCACCCCCCGGAGCGACGGGACCGGCGCCGGGGCCCCGCCCGCCCCTCCGGAGCGGTCGGCCACATCGGTCAAGGCGGCCCGGCGCACCGGGTTCCTGGTCACCATGGTCCTCGGCGGGCTCACCGCCCTGCCGCCGCTCTCCATGGACATGTACCTCCCGGCGCTCCCCGCCGTCACCGACTCGCTCAGCGCCCCCGCCGCCACCATCCAGCTCACGCTGACCGCGTGCCTGGCCGGAATGGCGCTCGGACAGCTCGTCGTCGGACCGATGAGCGACCGCTGGGGCCGCCGTCGGCCGCTGCTGCTGGGCATGGTCGTCTACGTCATCGCCACCGCGATCTGCGCGCTCGCCCCCTCCGCCGAACTCCTCATCGGCTTCCGCCTCCTCCAGGGGCTGGCAGGCGCTGCGGGCATCGTGATCGCCCGGGCGGTGGTGCGCGACCTCTACGACGGCGTGGAGATGGCCCGGTTCTTCTCCACCCTGATGCTGATCTCCGGCGTCGCCCCGATCATCGCCCCGCTGATCGGCGGGCAGGTGATGCGCTTCACCGACTGGCGCGGCATCTTCGTCGTGCTGACCGGGGTCGGGATCGTCCTCACCCTGATCGTCTGGAAGTGGCTGCACGAGACCCTGCCGCCCGGCGACCGCCACACCGGCGGGGTCGGCGAGGCGCTGCGCACCATGCGCGGGCTGCTCGCGGACCGGGTCTTCACCGGCTACATGATCGCGGGCGGGCTCGCCTTCGCCGTCCTGTTCGCCTACATCGCCGCCTCCCCGTTCGTCGTGCAGGAGATCTACGGGGCCTCCCCGCAGACCTTCAGCCTGCTGTTCGGCCTCAACTCCATCGGGCTGATCGCCGTCGGCCAGATCAACGGCAAGCTGCTGGTGGGCCGGTTCAGCCTGGACAAGGTGCTGGGCTTCGGCCTCGCGGTCATCGTGCTCTCGGCGCTCGCGCTGCTGCTGATGACCCTGGGCGTCTTCGGCGAGGTGGGCCTCGTCCCCGTCGCGGCCGGGCTGTTCGTGCTGATGTCGGCGATGGGCCTCGCGATGCCCAACACCAACGCCCAGGCCCTGATGCGCACCAAGCACGCGGCGGGCTCGGCCTCCGCGCTGCTCGGCACGACCTCGTTCCTGATCGGGGCGATCGCCTCGCCGCTGGTCGGTATCGCGGGGGAGGACACGGCCGTCCCGATGGCGGTCGTGCAGCTGGTGTGCGCGGTGGCGGCGGTCGGCTGCTTCCTGGGGCTGTGCCGCCCGTGGCAGCGGACGGGGCGCGAGGGCGGGGGGCTGTAGGCGCGGCCTCGGTGAGGTGCGGGCGCGAGGCCGGGGGCTGCTGGG
This sequence comes from Streptomyces sp. NPDC059452, assembly GCF_042750035.1. NCBI lineage: Bacteria > Bacillati > Actinomycetota > Actinomycetes > Kitasatosporales > Streptomycetaceae > Streptomyces > Streptomyces sp. NPDC059452. The sequence goes on along the minus strand of NZ_JBHYVE010000001.1, from coordinate 82,448 downwards.
GCCGCCGTCGCGAGGACGCGCCTCTGCGAGGGCCGGGGGAGGCCGTGGGCCCTCAGTCCGTACGCCGCCGTCGCGAGGACGCGCCTCTGCGAGGGCCGGGGGAGGCCGTGGGCCCTCAGTCCGTACGCGGGTAGCCGGTCAGCCGCGCCCGGTCCTGCCGGTCCGTCCAGCGGAACACCCCGACCCCGGTCGCTTCCGTCCCCGGCAGCCGCGCGTTGCGCGACAGCGGGTCGGTGGTCCAGGTCGCGAAGTTCATCGCGACCGGCAGCCCGGCCCCGGAGAGCGCCTCCGAGGCGTCGCGGGCGTTCTCGGCCCCGTAGGCGATGCCGTCGTCCGTCACCGTGGCCAGGGTCAGATGGCCGGAGCCGTCCTCCGCCTCGAAGCAGTGGCCCCGCCCGGCCGCCAGGTCGAAGGCCAGGTTTCCGGCGATCAGGTAGTCGCCCGAGGGGGAGAGGACCGCCTGCGGGTGGCGCCCCGGCTCTATGGCGGGCCGGTGGCACTCGACGGAGACCAGCGGCCGGCCGGTGGCCGCGTCGTGCACGGCCCACAGCTCGTGGGTGGCCGCCCGCTCCGCCTTCCTCGCCAGGGCCCACTTCGCCAGCACCCGGCCCGGGGTCACCGATGTCACCGTGCCGCTGCCCCGGTCGACGCCCTTGGGCGCCACGTTCCGGCTGAACCAGCCGCCGCGCACCCAGAACTCCCGGGCCCCGCCGACCAGCAGCCCGGCGGCGGTCTGCCCGTGCACCTCGGTGAGCTGCTTGCAGGCCGGGCAGCCCTTCGGGTACTTCAGCTCGTCCGCGCCCAGCTCGGAGACCGTGCCCGTGACCGGGTCGACCAGCGTGCTGTTGGCCTCGCCGTCGCTGATCACGATCTCCGGTCCGCTCGTGTGGACGGCCGGGGCGCCGGACCACGGCACCTCGACGCGCTGCCAGGAGCCGTTCGTCACGTCGTACAGATCGAGCGATACGAGGGTGGAGGCGGGCGTCATCCCGTCCCCGGCCTTCCCGTATGCCCAAGTCACGAAGTACTGCCGGGCCCCCGCGGTGACCGTGGCGAGCTTCGGGTAGTGCGGCGGTTCCGGCGGCCGCCAGGCCCGGCCCTGCCAGCCCGGCTTCCCGGTGGCCGTGTCGACGGTGCGCAGCCGGTAGCGGTCCCCGGCGGACCGCTCCAGATAGGCGAGCAGGCCCGTCGCATGGGAGACGGCGATGTCGGGGGAGGAGCCGATGACCTCCCAGCCCCGGGCGTTCGTGTACTGCGGGGGGACGGTGAGCCGGGTGACCTCACCCGCGCCCGGCACCACCCGCTCGGCCGGACCGGAGACGGCGGATCGGGTGGTGGACTCCTTCCCGTCCGGGCCGTCCGGTTTGCCGCCGCAGGCCGCCAGGAGAAGGAGCAGGGCGAGGAGGACCGCCCCGCCGACCAGGGCCAGCCGCACGATCTTCTGTCTCATGGTTCCCCCGCAGGCCCATCCGGCCGTCCCGTGCCCGATCCCGCGCGGGCCAGCGTAGCAACAGGCTCCCGGCGGCGAGGAGTTCGCGGAAATCCTGTTCCGTAACGTTGACGCGGGCCGACCGGGGGCTCCCCGTACGACCTCTGGAGCTCCCTGTATGCCCTCCGTACGCCCCTCCCCGCGCCCTCCCCTTACGTCTCCGCCCCCCCCGGCCGAGCGGAGTGCGCCCCGCCGGGCCCCCTCCGCCTACAATTCGGCGGTGAACGTCACCCTCCCCACCGCCCAGTCCCTGCGTGCGGCACTGGCCGGGCTGCTCGACGGGCTGCCGCCCAAGCAGGCCGCGCAGGCCGTCGACCGGCTGATCGCCAGCTACCGGGGGGAGACCCCGACCGACGCCCCGATCCTGCGGGACCGCTCGGACGTCGTCGCGTACGCCGCGTACCGGATGCCCGCCACCTTCGAGGCCGTACGGTCCGCCCTCGACGCCCTGGCCGAGGCCGCGCCCGACTGGGTGCCCGCCACCCACACCGACGTCGGCGGCGGCACGGGCGCGGCGAGCTGGGCGGTGGCCGGGGCCTGGGAGGGCCCGGCCACCACCGTCCTGGACTGGGCCGAGCCCGCCCTCGCGCTGGGCCGCGAACTGGCCGGGGCCTCCGGAGTGCCGGGGCTGCGCGAGGCCCGGTGGGAGCGGGCCCGGATCGGTGCGGCGCTGGAGCTGGCCCCGGCGGACCTGGTCACCGTCAGCTACGTACTCAAGGAGCTGACGGCGCAGGCCAGGACCGAGCTGGTCGACGCGGCCGCCGGGGCCGGGCAGGCCGTGGTGATCGTGGAGCCCGGCACCCCCGACGGGTACGCCCGGATCATCGAGGCCCGGGACCGGCTGATCGCGGTCGGGCTGAGCATCGCCGCCCCCTGCCCGCACAGCGCCGCCTGCCCGATCGAACCGGGCACCGACTGGTGCCACTTCTCGGCCCGGGTCAGCCGCTCCTCGCTGCACCGGCAGGTCAAGGGCGGCTCGCTGAGCCACGAGGACGAGAAGTTCAGTTACGTCGTCGCCACCCGCTTCCCCACCGCCCCGGCGCCCGCCCGGGTCACCCGCAGGCCGCAGATCCGCAAGGGCCAGGTGCTGCTGGAGCTCTGCACCCGGGACGAGGGCCTGGACCGCTCCACGGTCACCAAGCGCCACGGCGAGCTGTACCGGGCGGCCAGGAACGTGGCCTGGGGCGATCCCTGGCCGCCGGAGAGCCCTCAGGGCCCTGCTCAGGAGAGCCCTCAGGGCCCTGCTTAGGCGCTCAGCCCCGCAGCTCCTGGGTGCAGCACTTCACGCTGCCGCCGCCCTTGAGCAGCTCGCCCAGGTCCATCGGGACCGGCTCGAAGCCCCGGTCCCGCAGCGGGTCGAGCAGCCCCGTCGCGCCCTGGGGCAGCAGGACATGGCGGCCGTCGCTGACCGAGTTCAGCCCGAACGCCGCCGCGTCCGCCTCCCGGGCCAGCAGCGCGTCGGGGAAGAGCCGGCGCAGCACGGACCGGCTGCCGGGCGAGAAGGCGTCCGGGTAGTACATGATCTCGTCGGCCTCCGCGTCCAGCACACAGAGCGCGGTGTCCAGGTGGTAGTAGCGCGGGTCCACCAGGTCGAGCCCGATGACCGGCACCCCGAAGAACTCCTGGGCCTCGTCGTGCGAGAGCGGGCTGGAGCGGAAGCCGCGCCCGGCGAGCAGGTAGGAGGCGGTGACCGCGAAGTCCCCCTCGCCCTCGTTGACGTGGTCCGGCTCCCGGATGTCGGTGAAGCCGTGTCCCCGGAACCACTCGCGGTGGGCCTCGGCCTCCTCGTACCGTTCCCGGTAGGCGAAGAGGGCGCCGAGCACCCGCCCGCCGATCACCGTGGCGCCGTTGGCCGCGAAGACCATGTCCGGCAGGTCCGGGCGGGGGGTGAGCAGCTCGACGGTGTGGCCGAGGGACCGGTAGCGGTCGCGCAGGTCCTCCCACTGGGTCTGGGCCAGCGGCAGGTCGACGGGTTTGGACGGGTCCATCCACGGGTTGATGGAGTAGGTGACCCGGAAGTGCGTCGGGGCGCACATCAGGTAGCGACGAGGGGTGGCGTCACGGTTCAACTGGGGCTCCTCGCGAACGGCGGCCGGGCCGCGGAACGGTGGGATGCGCACGGTCTGTGCGTGAGCCCATGGTGCGCTGTGCGGGGCCGATCCGCAGTGGACCGATCGGGTGGTTCATCAGACCGTCCGATCACGGCCACCGACCGGTCGTTCCACAGGTGCGGGGGACGGTCGTTCCTCGCCCGAGGGTTCACGGGTTATGGGCAAGACGATACGTATCGGCTCGGAGGGTACTAGATTGGCCGCATGGCACCCCACAAGGCCCCCGACGCCAGCCGCCGCAGCGACCGCTCCCGCCGGGCCATCTACGACGCGGCCCTCGCCCTCGTCGGCGAGAGCGGCTACCGGCGTACGACGATCGAGGGTATCGCCGCCCGCGCCGGGGTCGGCAAACAGACGATCTACCGCTGGTGGCCCTCGAAGGCGGCCGTCCTGATGGAGGCCTTCCTCGACCTGGCCGCCCGGGCCGCCGAGGAGGCGGGCCCGCAGGCGGGCGGCGCCGAGCACGGCATCCCCGACACCGGGGACCTGGCCGCCGACCTGAAGCTCGTCCTGCGCGCCACCGTCGACGAGCTGAACGACCCCCTGATGGAGGCTCCCACCCGGGCGCTCACCGCCGAAGGCATCGTCGACGCGAAACTGGGCGCCGAATTCGTCGCGAAGCTGCTCGATCCGCAGCTCGCGTTGTATGTCACACGGCTGCGCGCAGCGCAGGAGGCCGGGCAGCTCCGTGCCGACGCCGATCCCCGGATCGCCCTGGAGCTCCTCATCGCGCCACTCACCCACCGCTGGCTGCTCAGAACCCTCCCGCTCACCCATGCGTACGCCGACACGATCGTGGACTACGCCCTCGGCGGGCTGGCCCCTCGACCTTGATCGATATCCGGTATGTGGTGACATGGGGCGTGATGGTGCTCACTCGGTGCAGTGGTACGCGGCCCCGCTGGTGAACTCTGGCCACCCGAGCCGCAGGATGGTGCGACGATGGAGAGGCAACGCTGAGGTGAAATGCTGAGGTGAGGGGATAGATGGGCGCCGATTCCGGCCGTTTCCGCGGCACAGAGAGCAGGATCTCCCAGTGGCTGCGGCGACGTCCCAAATCACCGGGGGCCGAAGCCGAGGAGACGGCCAGAGTGGCGCTGCTCCTGGCAGTCGCCGACGCGGGCATGCCCATCGCCCCCGCCGCCCACCCCCTCGGATACCGATGTTCGTGCGAGCGCATCGGCTGTCCCACCCCCGCCCGGCACCCCATCTCCTTCGCCTGGCAGACGCAGTCGACCACCGACCGCGCCCAGATCGAGCGCTGGGCCCGCAGCCAGCCGCTCGCCAACTTCATCACCGCGACCGGCATGATCCACGACGTGCTGGACGTCCCGCTCACCGCCGGCCGCGGCGCTTTGGAGCGTCTTCTCGCGGCGGGCATCGATGTCGGCCCGGTCGCCCAGTCCGGCGAGGACCGGATGCTCTTCTTCACCGCCACCCGGGGCACCCCCGAGGACGAGGACGAGTGGTGGCCCTGCGAGCTGGACTGCCACCCCGAGACCATGGACGCCCACCCGGGCCTGCGCTGGCACTGCCGCGGCAGCTACGTACTCCTGCCGCCGGCCCGGCTCCCCGGTGAGCTCGACGTCCACTGGGTGCGCGGCCCCGAGCACGAGCTGCCCGACCCGCTGACCCTGCTGGAGACGCTCACCGACGCCTGCGCCCGGTATGCGGGGAGCGCCGAGCAGAGCGAGCTGGACCACGACTCGATCGCCTGGCCGCTGAGCCGCTGACCGCTGAGGATCAGGGGGTGGCGTTCAGGCCCCGACACCACCCCCACACGACCCCCACGCATCTGCACGTCTTCTACTCGCCCTTCGCCGCGACCAGCCCCGGCAGCCGGTTCAGCACCCGCACCTTGCCGCCGGAGCCGGCCGCCTCCCCGCGCGCGGGCACATGGACCAGCTGGCTGGAGACCCGCTCCTTGGTCAGGCTGTTGGTCACCTCGCCGGTCATCAGCGCCTTCACATCCGCGTTGACCTCCGGCTTCAGCCCCTCCGCCGTGACCTGCCGCTCGAAGTGCTTGCTGCTGAAGAAGACCAGCGCCCCGCCGTCCTCGGTGCGCAGCCCGAGCGGCCCGAAGGTGGAGCCGGACAGCGGCTGGTCGATGTACTGGTAGGAGAACCCGGCCCGCCGGGTGGTGCGGCGCGTCTCGCGCCACCCCGAGGTCGCGGTGCCGGGGGCGAACGCGTCCGGGGTGCCCTTCTGCAGGTACTCCGTGTACGCGATGCTCAAGTCGGCCGGGGACACGATCAGTTCGTCGCTCTGCGGCTCCACCGGAGTGGCGAGCCCGTCCGCGTCCAGGGTGAACTCCGGCACCTGGGAGGGCGGGACGACCGCGAGATAGGACGCCTTCCAGAGCGCGTCGGGACCGGTCCGTACGAACGTCAGCAGCCAGCGGCTGTCCAGCTTCCCGCCGTCCTCGTCCCGGTTGGAGTCGGTGTCGGCCAGGAACCAGCGCGGCCAGCCCGCCTTCTTCGGGATGATGTAGGTGGCGTCGGTCAGCTCCAGCGGCTTGTGCGCCTTGTTGCCCTCGGGGCTGTTCGTCTGCCGCGCCTTCAGCCCGGCCTGGTTGATCGCCCCGAGCGACCCCGTCACCCGGTCCGCGTCCAGCGCCGGATCGTACGCCTTGTCCGCCGCGTTGTAGGCGTCGGTGAAGTCCTTCAGGGCCTGCGCGGCCTCCGACTCCGTGGCTCCCGGCAGCACTTCCAGCTCACCGTGGACCGTCATGCAGCCGCTCACCGTCAGGCACAGCACCGTCGCCGTCGCGAGCGCCGCCGTCAGCCGACCCACCCCAGGGACTCTCGTCATCCGTTGCTTCTGCGCCTTCTGCATCCGTCGCCCGCACTGACCGTCGAAACCCTACCGGGGCGCCGAACGGCGTGCGGGCGCGGACCGGATACAGCACCCACAACGTGACCTGGCACTCCGGAAAGCGTCCGGGGAAAGCCGGTCTCCAGGCTCAGTGGCGTACGGGGACGACCAGCGGGGCCCCCGTACGCGGATGCGGGAACACCTCCACCGGCTGCCGGTACACCTCGCCGAGCAGTTCACCGTCGAAGATCTCCCGCGGCGGCCCCACCACCGCGATCCGCCCCTCGTGCAGGACGGCCACCCGGTCCGCGTACGCGGCCGCCAGCCCCAGATCGTGCAGGACCACCACCACCGCGTCCCCCGCGGCGGCCCGCTCCCGGCAGATCCGCAGCACCAGCTCCTGGTGGCGCAGGTCCAGGGCGGCCGTCGGCTCGTCCAGCAGCATCAGCGGGGCCCGCTGGGCCAGCACCCGGGCGAGCGCCACCCGGGCCCGCTCACCGCCCGACAGCTCGGAGAAGGGGCGGGCGGCGAACCGGGTCACCTCGGTGGCCGCCATCGCCGCCGCCACGGCCGTGTCGTCCTCGTCCTCCAGCTCCGTACCGGACCAGGGCGCCCGCCCCATCCGTACGACGTCCTCCACCGGGAACGGGAAGGAGAGCACGGCGGACTGGGGCAGCACCGAGCGGCGCAGGGCCAGTTCGGGCGGGGTCCACTCGCCGACCGGGCGGCCGCCGATGCGCACCTCGCCGCTGCCGGGGGCCAGGTCGGCGGCGAGCGCGGCCAGGAGCGTCGACTTGCCGGCCCCGTTCGGCCCGACCAGGGCCACCACCTCGCCCGCGTGCGCGGTGATGTCCACGGAGTCCAGCACCTGCCGCCCGCCGAGGCGGACCGAGACCCCGGCGGCCTGGACGGCGGCGGAGCCGGGCGCGATGGGCGAGGGCAGCTCCCGGCTCCGTACCGCGAACAGATCTCTCAGCGTCCTCATGCCCAACCACCTTGCTTACGACGGGTCCTGCGCAGCAGCCAGAAGAAGAACGGGCTGCCGAAGAGCGCGGTCAGCACACCGAGCGGCAGCTCGGCGGGGGCGGCCACGGTCCGGGCGGCGAGGTCGCCCGCGACCAGCACCAGCGCACCGCCCAGGGCGCTCCCGGGGACCAGGAAGCGGTGGCCGGGGCCGTTCGCCATCCGCAGCAGGTGCGGGACGAGCAGCCCGACGAACGAGATGATCCCGGCCACGGCCACGGCGGCGGCCGTCAGCAGCGCCACGACCAGCACCAGCGTGATCCGCAGCCGCTCCACGTCCACGCCCAGATGGCGGGCGGGCCGCTCACCGAGGGCCAGCAGGTCCAGCTTGCGGGCGTAGAACGGGGCGATGAGCAGTCCGGCCAAGGCGCACGGCAGCACGGCCAGCACCTTGGGCCAGGTCGCCTGCGAGAGCGAACCGAGCTGCCAGAAGGTGATCTGGGTGATCTGCGCGTTGTCCGCGAAGAAGATGAACAGCCCGATCAGCGCGCCCGCGAAGGCGTTGACGGCGATACCGGTGAGGATCAGCGTCACCACCTCCGTCCGGCCGCCGGACCGCGAGAGCGTATAGACGAGCAGCACGGTGGCGAGACCGGCGATGAACGCGAAGACGGTGATCGTCCAGTTGCCGAAGAAGGTCAGCCCCAGCGCGATCGAGGCGACCGCGCCGACCGCCGCGCCCGCTGAGATCCCGATGACACCGGGCTCGGCCAGCGGGTTGCCGAACACGCCCTGCATCAGGGCGCCCGCGCAGCCGAGCGAGGCGCCGACGAGCAGCGCGAGGACGACCCGGGGGAGCCGCACGTTCCACAGGACGCTCTCGCCGACCCGGTCCAGCGGCTGCCCGCCGAGCCCGATCCGGTGCTGGACGGAGGCGAGTACGTCCCCGATGGGGATGGAGTACGCGCCGATCGCGGCGGAGAGCAGACACCCGGCGAGCAGGGCGAGGGAGAGCCCGATCGTGAGCACGAACGTTCTGCTGCGGGGGGACTTGGGGAGGTCCGCCTTCAGACCGGTCGCAGCTGCGGGGTCCTCCTTGGAGAGGGTGACCCGGGGCTCCGGGCCTTCGGCCTCCGGCTCCCCGGTGCGTTCCTCGTACGAGGTGGTCACTGGCCCTTGCCGCCCTTCGCGTACAGCTGCTCGACGATCTCGGCGAGCACCCGGTCGGTGCGCGGGCCGTAGTTCAGCAGCACGCCGTCGTCGACCGTGACGACCCGGCGGTCCATCCCGGCGGGCGTCTCCGCGATGCCGGGGATCTTCACCAGACCGTCCATACCGCCCACCGAGTCGAACCCCTTGGTCATCAGGAGGATCGCGTCGGGCGCGGCCTTGGCGAGCGCCTCGCTGGTGATGGCGGTGAAGTCCTTCTTCAGCCCGGACGTCTTGCCCGCGTCGACCGCGCCCGCCGCCTCCAGCAGCGAACTCGCCCCCGACTCCGCGCCGCCCAGCAGATAGACGGAGGCCGAACCGCGCAGGTAGAGGAAGGCCACCCGGGGCTTCTTGCCGTCCGTGTGGTCCGGGATGGTCTTCTGCACGGCCGCGATACGCGCCTCGGTGCGCTCCTTCAGCTCGCTCCCGGCGGCCGGTACGCCCAGCACCTCGGCGACCGTGTCGATCCGGCGGCCGACATCGTCGAGCCCCTTGGCGGGATCGACCACGACGAGCGGGATGCCCGCGTCGCGGATCTGGTCGATCGCCTCGCGCGGCCCGGTCGTGGTGTCTGCGAGGACGACGGTCGGCTTCAGCGAGAGGACGCTCTCCGCCGAGACGTCGTGGGCGCGGGTCACCACCGGGAGCTTCTCGGCCTGTTCGAAGGTGGCGGTGATGTCCCGGGCGACGACCTGCTTGCCGAAACCGAGGGTGAAGACGATCTCGCTCAGCGACCCGGTCAGCGGCACGATCCGGTCGGTGGAGTCGATCGTGACCTTTTTGCCGTCCGCCGAGTCCACCGTCACCGGCAGCTTCGGCGCGGGCGCGGCGGCCAGCGGCTCGACCCGGTCCGCGTCGGCGGAGCTCTTGGCGGGCTTCGATGCGGAATCGTTGCCTCCGCCGCAGCCCGTCAGGAGCAGGGCGAAGGCCACGGCGGCAGTGAGGGCGGCGCCCGCCCGGCCACGGGCCGGGCGACGGCCCGAGGCCGGCCCGGTGTCCGGGCCCTGAGGGGCGAAGTCCTGCGAGATGCGCACGGGGCACCGTCCTGTCGTTCTGCGGTGTAGCGGTGGGTGGTTCGGGGTGGAGCGGGGTGGAGCGGGTGGTTCGGGGTGGGACAGATGTGACGAATGTGTCGCGGGTGTGGAGGCGCCGGAGGGGTTCCTGCACAGGCTGGGAATACCTTAGGTTAGCCTTACCTGCACATCTAGCCCTCGGAGGGGTCCCCCATGCTGTCGTCCAGATCCGCCCGCGCGCTCGCCGTCGCGCTCCTCGCGGTGCTGCTGGGAGCGATGCTCCCCGCCGCCACCGCGCAAGCGGCCAGCCGTACGGTGCAGGGCGGACGACTGGACTGGGGCATCAAGGCCTCCTTCCAGAGTTACGTCACCGGCCCCATCGCCCAGGGCCGTTGGAGCCTGACCGGCGGCGCCGCCACGGTCGGCGGCAGCCAGTTCCGCTTCCACTCCGCGAGCGGTTCCTACGACCCGGCGACCGGCGCCTTCAGCTCCGGTTTCTCCGGCGGGGTGCACTTCACCGGCCACACGAAGGCCGACGGAACCAACGAGCTGGACCTCACCATCAGCCGCCCCACCATCAGGATCAACGGCGGCAGCGGCACGCTCTTCGCCGACATGGTCAGCAAGGAGCGGGGGACCGGCAAGGTCAGCAACCGCTCCCAGGTGCCGCTCGCCAAGCTCGGCCTCGGCGGCATCAACATGAAGGGCGGCTCCACCCCCATCGCCCTCAACAACGTTCCCGCGACGCTGACCGCGGAAGGCGCCTCCGCCTTCGCCGGCTACTACACCGCCGGTACGCCGCTCGACCCGATCAGCCTCTCCGTGGACACCCAGGCCCCGGCCGAGCCCAAGCCCGCCCCGTCCGAGAAGAAGGACGCGGAGGACAAGGACGCGGAGAAGGACGCCGACAAGGCCAAGGAGAAGGACAAGGAGAAGGCCGCGAAGGAGAAGGCGGGCCGCGTCGAGGACGCCGCCGTCGACTGGGGCGTCCGCCGCACCTTCCGCGAGTACGTCACCGGCTCCATCGGCCAGGGCAAGTGGACGCTGGCCGACGGCGCCCAGGACGGCGGGGCACTCTTCCGCTTCCCGCAGGGCAAGGGCACGTACGACGCGAAGAAGCAGACCCTGGACGCAGGCTTCGGCGGCAGCATCCACTTCACCGGCGCCCACGACCTCGACCTGAAGTTCGCCGGGGTCACGGTCGCCGTCGCCAAGGGCGAGGGCACGCTCTCGGCGGACGTCACGAGCGCGGGCACCACCCGCAAGGACGTCCCCCTGATCACCTTCGAGGCCAAGGACTTCGCACCGAAGGAGGGCCTCGCGGTCCTGACGGAGGTCCCGGCCACCCTCACCGCCGAGGGGGCCAAGGCGTTCGGATCCATGTACAAGGCGGGCACCGAGATGGACCCCGTCTCGCTCGCCGTCGCCGTGGACGAGAAGGCCGAACTGCCCGCGCTGCCCGACCTCGGCAGTGAGCCGACGGCCGCCGCCGAGCCCACCGCGAAGCCCTCGGCCGAGCCCTCCGCCGAACCGGTCGCCGCCGCATCGGACTCCGGCCCGGGCGCCGGCACGTACGCCGCGATCGGCGGCGGGGTGCTGCTGCTCGGCGCGGCCGGGGCGTTCTTCGCCCTGCGCCGCCGCAAGGCCGCCGGTACCGACGCCGCCGCCACGGGCTCCGACGCCACCTCTTCGGGCTCCGACGCCCCCCAGACCTCCTGACGTCCCGATGCGCGCCTTATGGTTCCCCACCCCCTCGCCCCGCGCCTCGCTTCCTCCCCCTGTTCCCTTAGGAGACCCACCGACATGGCAGCAACACGCCGCCCCATAGCCCTCGCTGCGGCCATCGCCACGGCCGCCGCCCTGGGCGCGACCTTCGCCCTCCCGGCCTTCGCCGCCGATCCCCCCACGGCCCCGGCCGCCGCAGCCCCCGCCGCACCGGTCTCCCAGCTGGAGTCGGGCGCCCTCGACTGGGGCTTCAAGGAGTCCTGGCGCAGGATGATCGCGGGCGCCAACGGCACCACCACCCTGGCCGACGGTGTCACCCAGAACGCGGACGGCACGTACAAGTTCCCCCTGGACAAGGGGGAGTACGACCTCGGCAACGACGGCGTGACGTCCTCGTTCAAGGGCAGCCTGCACTACGTGGCACGCGGCGGCGTCCTGGACATCAAGCTGTCCGACGTCAAGGTCGTCAAGGTCGGGAAGAGCGGCCACATCGCCGTCGACATCACCGCCAAGTCCCCCGGCAAGGACCCGGTCGTCACCAAGAACGTGGTGTTCTCGACGCTCGACCTCAACGGCATCACCGCCTCCGACGGGCCCGAGGGCACGACCTACGCGGACATCCCGGGTGCCTTTACCGAGGAGGGCGCGGCGGCCTTCGCCGGCTACTACAAGAAGGGCGACGTGGTCGACCCGGCCACCCTGACGGTCAAGCAGGCCAAGCCTCCCGTCGACCCGCCGGTCAAGCCTCCGGTCGACCCGCCGGTGCAGCCCCCCGTGGACCCCCCGGTGCAGCCTCCCGTGGACCCGCCGGTGAAGCCCCCGGTCAAGCCGACCATCGAGCCGACCCCCACCGAGACCGCGGCGCCCACCAGCGGCCCGGTCGTCGACGGCACCCTGGACTGGGGCGTCAGGAAGTCCTGGCGTTCGTACGTCGTCGGCCCGATCGCGCACGGCAAGATCGAGACGAGCGAGGGCGCCACCGCCAACGCCGACGGCTACCGCTTCAACAAGGCCACCGGCCACCTCGACGCCGACAAGAACACGCTCGCCGCCGAGTTCAAGGGCAAGGTGCGCTTCCTGGGCCACGAGTCCAAGGGCGAGTTCGGGCTCGACCTCTCCTTCAGCAACCTGAAGGTCGACATCCAGGGCACCACCGGCAAGCTCGTCGCCGACGCCTCGGCCAAGAACCGTGACACCGGCAAGGTCAACGAGTTCACCGACGTGGCCATCGCCGACCTGAAGGTGCCCGCCGGAGCGCTCACCGCCAAGGACGGCATCGTGAACCTCGTGGGCATCCCGGCGACCCTCACCGAGGACGGCTCCAAGGCGTTCAGCGCCAGCTACCAGCCGGGCGACGAGCTCGACCCCCTGACCGTCGCGGTCTCGCTCGACAAGAACGCCACGCTGCCTCCGGGCGGCTCGAACGGCGGCTCCGGTTCGAACGGCGGCTCCGGCTCCACCGGCGGCTCGGGCTCCACGGGCGGCTCCACCGCAGGCGGTTCCACCACGGGTGGCGGAACGGTCGGCGGCGGTGGCACCGTCGGCGGAGGCGCGGTCGGCGGCTCCACCGGCGGTTCGGTCGGCGGCGGCTCCGGCGCCCTCGCCGCGACCGGCGCGGACACCCCGACCGGCGCCCTGCTCGCCGCCTCCGGCGTCGTCGTGGTGGCCGGTGCCGGCATCGTGATCGCGGCGCGCCGTCGCCGTAACGAAACCGCCTGACCGAACAGCACCACCCGCACCACGCGCACCACCTGAACCCGCAGGGCCGTACCAGCTGGTACGGCCCTGCGGCCGTTCCCGGCTCCCTCAACCCCCGCCCCGGGCCCGGGTGATGCTTGAATGCGCACGTGAACCACGTGAACCACTACGACGTACCCCGGGGCATCGACGTCCTGCGGGTGTTCTGCGGACCCGACGGACGCCACGGCAACGCCCTCGGTGTCGTACGCGACGGGCGCAGCCACCCCGACGAGCCCTCCCGGCAGCGGCTGGCCCGGCAGCTCGGCTTCAGCGAGACCGTGTTCGTCGACGACCCGGAGCGGGGCAGGGTGGACATCCACGCCCCGGGCCTCCGGCTGCCGTTCGCCGGGCATCCGCTCCTCGGCGCGGCCTGGCTGCTGGACCTGGAGATCCTGGAGCTGGCCGTCGGGGACGTGTTCGCCCGCCAGGACGGGGAGTTCACCTGGATCACCGCGCGCCCCGAGTGGGCCCCGCCGCGCATGCTCCAGCAGTACGCGACGGCGGCCGAGGTGGAGGCGCTGCCCGGCCCGCCGCCGGGGGAGGGCTGGCTCTACGCCTGGGCCTGGGAGGACGAGGCGGCCGGGCGGGTGCGCGCGCGGGCCTTCCCCCGGCGCGGGGAGGACATCGTCGAGGACGAGGCGACGGGCGCGGCGGCCATGCTGCTGAGCGCGCACCTCGGCCGGGCCCTGAACATCACACAAGGACGCGGCTCCCAGATCCTCACAGCACCCGCGCCGGACGGCACGGTGGAGGTAGGGGGCCGCGTCCTGATGGCCGCCCGGGGCTGAACCACGGGCGGCCATGAACGATATGAGCGGGACTACGCGCTGAGCGGGAACACCTCGCCCAGCTCCCGGAAGACCGCGGTGTTCAGCGCGAAGGCGCGCTTGCACTCCTCGATGATCCGCTGCTTCTCCAGGTCGTCCGCGTTCACGCCGTCCAGCAGCTCGCGGTAACCCCGCTTGAAGGCGGCTGGGTTGGTGATCTCCTCGAAGACGTAGAACCGCACGCCGTCGCCCTTGCGCTCGAAGCCCCAGGTCTTCTCCGCCTTGTCGCGGATGATCTGGCCGCCCGAGAGGTCGCCGAGGTAGCGGGTGTAGTGGTGCGCGATGTAACCGGCGGGCCAGGTGCGCGCGCACTCGGTGACCCGGGCGGCGTACGCGGCGGTGGCGGGCAGCGGCTCCAGGCCCTCGCGCCAGTTCTCCCCGCGCAGGTGCGCCAGGTCGCGCTCCAGCTCGGTGGAGCGCATCAGCTCGGGCTGTATGAAGGGGCCCGCGACCGGGTCGTTCCGCAGGGCCTCCGCGCCTTCCTCCAGCGCCCGGTAGACGAACCACAGCTGCTCGGTGTAGCGCGTGTACGCGTCCACGCCCAGCCGGCCGCCGAGCAGGTCACCCATGAAGGTCGAGGTCTCGGCCTCGGTGTGCTGCTCGTGCGACGCGGTGCGGATGAGCGTCGAGAAGGGAGTGACGGTGGCGGTTGCGTCCAAGGCGGGCCTCCGGGGCCGAGGGGGACGGGAAGTCCAGAAACAGACGGAAATATCGGCAGGCGACCGCCGCAACGCTGCGGCGGCGCGTGCCGGTACGCCGATCCTCCTACTTAGGTTTACCTAAGTCAACTGGTTCCCGACTGCTTGTCGGTAAAAAAATACGCGACAAAGGAGAGCGCGGCCCCCTCGGGGGTGTTTTGTCCCGATTGCGGAAGGTTCTGACTACGGCAGGGTCAGGATCTCCGCCCCGGTCTCCGTGACGACGAGCGTGTGCTCGAACTGCGCGGTCCGCTTGCGGTCCTTCGTCACCACGGTCCAGCCGTCCTCCCACATGTCGTACTCGTGGGTGCCCAGCGTCAGCATCGGCTCGATGGTGAACGTCATGCCCGGCTGCATCACGGTGGTCGCCTGCGGGCTGTCGTAGTGCGGGATGATCAGGCCGGAGTGGAACGAGGAGTTGATCCCGTGCCCCGTGAAGTCGCGCACGACCCCGTAGCCGAACCGTTTCGCGTACGACTCGATGACCCGCCCGATGACGTTGATCTGCCGGCCGGGCCTGACCGCCTTGATGGCCCGGTTCAGCGACTCCCGGGTGCGCTCGACGAGCAGCCGGGACTCCTCGTCCACGTCACCGCAGAGGTAGGTGGCGTTGTTGTCGCCGTGCACCCCGTTGATGTACGCGGTGACGTCGAGGTTCACGATGTCCCCGTCGCGCAGCACGGTGGAGTCGGGGATGCCGTGGCAGATGACCTCGTTGAGCGAGCTGCACAGCGACTTCGGGAAGCCCCGGTAGCCGAGGGTGGAGGGGTACGCGCCGTGGTCGATCATGAACTCGTGCGCGACCCGGTCGAGTTCGTCCGTGGTGACGCCCGGGGCGATGTGCTTGGCGGCCTCCTCCATCGCCTGAGCGGCGATGCGGCCCGCGATCCGCATCCGCTCGATGGTGTCGGTGTCCTGGATCTCCGGGCCGGTGTACGGCTTCGGAGCCGGCTTCCCCACGTACTCGGGGCGCCGGATGTTTCCGGGGACGGAACGGACGGGAGTGATCTCCCCTGGTACGAGAAGCGACTGGCCAGACATGCCAGCGAGTCTAACCAGCGGCCCCGGGGCACCATGGCGATAAGGAAAGGAGCCGTCCATGGCCCTGTTCAAGAAGCGCACGGTCGGCAAACCGGGCGAATGGTACTACTGCCTGCAGCACAAGAAGGTCGAGGAGGGCCCGGAGTGCCCTGCCCAGAACCGGTTCGGCCCCTACACCTCCCGCGAGGCGGCCGAACACGCGATGGACACGGCCCGCGAACGGAACCTGGAGTGGGAGACGGACCCGAAGTGGCACGACGAGGACAAGGGCGATCGCTCCGGCCCGTCCGGCCCGTCCAGCCCGTCCGGCGACTGAGGACATCTCTCAGCCCCTCCGGCGTTCGAGGAGCGGGGTACGGGGCGGAGCCCCGGAAGCCCGGCCACCCGGCCGGGCCCGGGTCACCCCTCCACCCCCGCCCCCCTCCTCCGCACCGCATCCTCATCCGTCTCCGAGTCGTACCGCACCAGCTTCGGCAGCGCCGCCGTCAGCAGCACCACCGACGCCACGCACGCCACCCCGCCCGTCCAGATCGCCGACCGGGTCCCCGTCCAGCCCGCCATCGCCCCGGCCCGCACCTGCCCCAGCTGCGGTCCCACGCTGTACGAGAGCACCTCGATGCCCGCCAGCCGCCCGCGCAGCTCGTCCGGGATGGTCTGGTTCCAGATGGTCGCCCGCCCCAGTCCGCTCAGCATGTCGCCCGCCCCCGCCACGCCCAGGCAGAACAGCACCACCCACACGCTGGAGAACCACCCCGCCGCCGCGATCGCCAGCCCCCAGACCGCCGCGCCGAACACCACGAACAGCCCGTGCCTGCGCACCCGGGACGTCCAGCCGCTGGTCAGCCCCAGCGCCAGCGAGCCCACCGCGCCCGCCGAGTACATCAGCCCCAGCGACCACTCCGCGTCCAGCTCGTCCGCCAGGAACGGGAAGATGGTGTTCGGGAAGGCGAAGAACATCGCCGCCAGGTCGATCGCGTACGTCCCCAGCAGCACCGGCCGGCTCCAGGCGTACCGGGCCCCCTCCACGATCCCCCGGAGCGAGGGCTTCTGAGCCTCCTCGGCGGGCGGTGCCGGGGTGAGGCGCAGGCAGAGCACGACGGAGACGGCGAACGTGCACACCGTCACCGCGTACGCCGTGCCGTGACCGGCGTACGCCACCACCAGACCGGCCAGCGCCGGGCCCGCGATCGCCCCGATCTGCCAGCGCAGCGAGTTCAGCGCGGCCGCCGCCGTCTGCTGGGCGTGCGGCACGATCCGGGCCATCAGGGAGTCCAGCGCGGGCCGCTGGAGCCCGGCCAGCGCGGCGACCCCGCCGGCCACCACGTACAGCGGCCACAGCAGCGGCTCCGGCAGCAGGGCGTTCACCAGCAGGATCGCGGCGAGCACACCGAGCCCCGCCTCGGTGAGGAGGATGACCCGGCGCCGGTCCACGGCATCGGCGAGCGCCCCGCCGTACAGCCCGAAGACCACCAGCGGCACCAGCTCCACCGCCCCCATCGCCCCGACCGCGAGCGGCGAGCCGGTGAGGTGCTTGATCTGGAGCGGCAGGGCGATGAGCGCCATGAAGCTGCCGAAGTACGTGATCAGCCCCTGGATCCACAGCAGCCGGAAGTCACGCGAGGAGCGCCACGGGGACAGATCCGGCAGCAGGGCACGGAACCTGCCGGGGCGCGGGGGAGGGGGAGGAGGCTGGGAGCCAGGGGGAGCTTCGGTCACGAAGGGCCATGATCGGCACTGCGGGGCACCACGGGCAAACCGATTTCTCCGGCGGAGCCCACGCGGTACGTCACCACCGCGTCGGCGGCGGCTCCGTCAGCCGGTCGGCGAGGCGGGAGAGCCGGTCCCGGAAGGTGCGGCCGCCGCGCGCCACCGGCCCGCCGTTCTCCCCGGCCGCCGCGCTCACCAGGTGCTGCACGATGTCCAGGTCCACCGCGTCGTCCCCCGGCACCACCAGCGACTCGTGGGCCAGCCCGCCGACCTCCGGGTCACCGCCGCCCAGCGCCAGCACCCGCGCCCCGGCCCGCCGCGCGTCGTGCACCCGCTCCAGGAGCCCGCCGCCCGGCCGCTCCGGCGCGACGAGCAGCACGGTCGCACCCCGCCCCGCCGCCTCGATCCGGCCGAGCCCGACCGCGAGATGCGCCGGGTCGTCCGGCGCCACCCGGTGCCGTACCAGCGTGGGCACCAGCTCCGGCAGCCCGGACCAGGTGGACTCGTCGGCGAGGTGGGCCGCCAGATGCCACGGCTCGTACGCCTCGGTCCCCACCAGGAGCAGCCCGCCGCCCTGCGGTACGACGGACGAGCGCAGCGCCACCGCGAACCGGCGGGCGGAGGCCGGCCACCGGGTCCCGGCCAGCACGTCACGGAGCAGGGCGACACGTACGGCATCCATGGCCCGGCATCCTGCCCCCGCCCTCCGCCCGGCGGCGCCCGCACGCCTCCCCGTCACCCGAACGGAGGACCGTACGGTGTTGGGGCGGCGGGCGGGACGGTGAAAGGGACCGTGGGCCGGACGGGTGAGGGAGTCCGCGGGCCCGGGGGCGGGATTCCGGGCCCTACCTGGCAGTAGGGTCGGCCCATGACTACACAGGACAGCAGCGGCAGCGCGCCCAAGCCCCCCGCCAAGGACCCCTGGGACCTCCCCGACGTCTCCGGGCTGAGCGTCGGCGTACTCGGCGGGACCGGCCCGCAGGGGCGAGGCCTCGCCTACCGGCTCGCCCGCGCCGGACAGCGGGTCACCCTCGGTTCCCGGGACGCCGGACGGGCCGCCGAGGCGGCCCGCGAGCTCGGCCACGGCATCGAGGGCGCGGACAACGCGGAGTGCGCCCGGCGCAGCGACATCGTGATCATCGCCGTGCCGTGGGACGGCCACGCCAAGACCCTGGAGTCACTGCGCGAGGAGCTCGCGGGCAAGCTCGTCATCGACTGCGTCAACCCGCTCGGCTTCGACAAGAAGGGCGCCTACGCCCTCAGGCCGGAGGAGGGCAGCGCCGCCGAGCAGGCCGCCGCCCTGCTGCCCGACTCGCGGGTCACCGCCGCCTTCCACCACCTCTCGGCGGTGCTGCTCCAGGACGAGTCCATCGAGGAGATCGACACCGACGTCCTGGTCCTGGGCGAGGCGCGGGCCGACACGGACATCGTGCAGGCGCTGGCGGGCCGGATCCCCGGGATGCGCGGCATCTTCGCGGGCCGACTGCGCAACGCCCACCAGGTCGAGTCCCTGGTCGCCAACCTGATCTCGGTCAACCGCCGCTACAAGGCCCACGCGGGCCTGCGCACCACCGACGTCTGACGCCACCCGCCCGGCCGGTGGTCCGCGGGGCCACGGGCGGGGCACAACGGGGCATGGGGGACACTGGACGGGACCACGACCCGTTCCCCGACAGGAGCCGCCCCCCATGCCCCGCCTCGCCCTCTACGCCCTCGTCGTCTGCGTCCTCGCCGTCACGGCGGCCGTGGTCTCCTTCGTCCAGGGCAGCCTGCTCGGGATCGTCTGGGTGCTGATCGCGGGGCTGTCGTCGAACATGGTGTGGTTCTACGTGCGCAAGCACCGTATGGAGGCAGCCGCCGAGGTCGGCTGACCCCGCCGCACCGCGCACCGCCCCCTTCCCCTCCCTCCCTCCGCCGATCGGGTCGAGCGCCCCTCCCCGTGGGCGCGCCCCGGAGACCGGACGCCGCCCGGGGCCGACCATGTGACGGCCTCGCCACGGCCGTGGCGCGCACGACGAGGGAGGACCGCGTGGCAGACGCGAGGGACGACGGCGACGCCGGAGACGCCGGGAACGCCGGGAACGCCGGATCCGGATCGACCGCACGGACAGGCTCCGGCACAGGCACAGGCACGGACACCGGCACCGGCACCGGAGGGCAAGGCTTCCTGGGGGAGGTGCGCGACGCCGTCTCCACCCGGTCCGCGCTCGTCATGCTCGGGGTGCTCCTGCTGCAACTGGGCTTCGCCCTCTCCTACATGGGCGCCTTCCACGCACCCAAGCCGCACAAGGTGCCGATCACGGTCGTCGCGCCGCCCGCCGTGGAACGGGACCTGGTGGCCCGGCTCGACGCGCTGCCCGGCGACCCCCTCCAGGTCACCCCCGCCGCGACCCGCGCCCAGGCCCGGGCGCGGCTGCTGGACCGGAGCACCGACGCCGCCCTCCTCGTGGACCCGGCCGGGCGCACCGACACCCTGCTCGTCGCCTCGGCGGGCGGCCCGTCGGCCACCACGGCGGCCACGGAGATCCTCCAGGAGGTCGCCCGAGCGCAGGACCGTGCGATCGTCGTACGGGACATCCGTCCGCCCGCGGCGGGCGACTCGCGCGGCCTGTCGTCCTTCTACCTCGTCCTCAGCTGGACGATCGGCGGCTACCTCGCCGCCTCGGCCCTGAACATGGCGGCCGGTTCGAAGAAGCCCACCCTGCGCCGCACCCTGGTCCGGCTGACGGCGATGCTCCCGTACGGCTTCGTCTCGGGCATCGGCGGCGCGATCATCGTGGGGCCCGTGCTGGACTGTCTGCCGGGCGCGTTCTGGGAGCTGGTCGGCATCGGCACCCTGGTGGTGTTCGCCTCCGGGGCCGTGGGGGTGGCCCTCCAGTCGGTGGCGGGCACGGTCGGCCTCGGCCTCACCATCCTGATCTTCACGATCCTGGGCAACCCCAGCTCCGGCGGGGTGTACCCGTCCTCGCTGCTGCCACCGTTCTGGAGCGCGATCGGCCAGGCCCTGCCGCCGGGGGCCGGGACGACCGTGGTGCGCAACACCGTCTACTTCGACGGCAACGCCACCACCGGTGCCCTGTGGATCCTCGGCGCCTGGGCGTTCGGCGGCGTCGTCGTGGCGATCCTCGCCGCCGGTCTCCGCCAGGGGTGGCTGCGAGGATCCCGTACGCGACCGGCGGCGGCCGCCGCGCACTGAAGGGGCCCCGCGCGGCTCACGCCACCGCGCAGACCGGGTTCTGCTCGCCGAAGAACGCCCGCCAGAAGCGGTAGAGGTCGTACCCGCAGTACCGCTGGAGGTCATCGACGCCCAGGAGGCCCAGCAGCGCGTCGATCCCGTCGAAGAAGGCGATGTTCACCCCGGGGATCCACAGGATGGCGAACACGGCGATCAGCCCGAACGGTGCGATCGGCTCCACCGCGCGGCGGATCCGGTACGAGAGCCAGGGCTCGATCACCCCGTAGCCGTCCAGCCCCGGGATCGGCAGGGAGTTCAGGATCGCCGCCGTCACCTGGAGCATTGCCAGGAACGCCAGCGCGTACCGGAAGGCGGGCGGCACTCCGTCGAGTGCGTCCAGCCAGAACGGAGCCGTGCACACGATCGCGAACGCCACGTTCGTCAGCGGGCCCGCCGCCGAGATCAGGCTGTGCTTCCACCGGCCGTGGATGCGGGCCCGCTCGATGTAGACCGCCCCGCCGGGCAGCCCGATCCCGCCCAGGACCACGAAGAGGACCGGCAGCACGACGCTGAGGAGGGCGTGGGTGTATTTCAGCGGATTGAGCGTCAGATAGCCCTTGGCCCCCACCGAGAGGTCCCCGCTGTGCAGGGCGGTGCGGGCGTGGGCGTACTCGTGGAGACAGAGCGAGACGATCCAGGCCCCGGTGACGAAGAGGAAGACCGCGAAGCCGGTGGCTCCCCCGATCCCCGTCCAGACGGCCCAGCCCGCGACGGCGGTGACGGCGGCGATCCCGAGGAAGACCGGGCTGATCCTCCGGTCCCCGCGGGTGGCTGCGGTGGTCATCGGCACACAACTCCAGGGGCTGGACGGAACGGCGACGGCGGTGGGTACGCCGATACGGCGGCAACGACGACGACCCGGCCAGGAGTTCCATCGGGTCAACCCGGGGCCCTTCCGGGGGCACTCAGGCCAGGAGCCGGCCCCGGTCACCCCGGCCAGGAGCCGGTTCAGGTCACCCCGGTCAGTAGCGGGCCCAGGTCACCCCGGTCAGTAGCGGGCCCCGGTCACCCGGCCAGGAGTGCCACCGGTCACCCCGTCCAGGAGCTCCACCAGGTGACTTGGCCAGGAGCTCCACCGGGTTACCAGGCCGGGAGTTCGTCCGGTTGACCGGAGGAGTTCCTTCCGGGGGCACCCCGGCCGGAAGCTGGCCCCGGTCACCACCGTGCCCGCCTCCGTCCATGACAATGGGCCCGTGCGCTACTGCATCCTCGGCACCACCCGGGCACTCCGCGACGACGGTACGGCCGTCGCCCTCGGCGGGGCGCGGCTGCGCGCCCTGCTCACCGTCCTCGCGCTGAACCCCGGCCGGACGGTCCCGGCCGGGGTCCTCGTGGACGAGGTGTGGGACGGCGACCCGCCCGCCGACGCGGCCGGTGCGCTCCAGGCGCTCGTCGGGCGGCTGCGCCGGGCGCTGGGCCGCGGCGCCGTCGAGTCCGTGGCGGGCGGCTACCGGCTCGCCGCCGCGCCGGACGCCGTGGACCTGCACTGCTTCGAGCGGCTGGCGGGGGAGGGGAGCCGGGCCCTGGAGCAGGGGGACGCGGTCAAGGCCGTCACCGTCCTCGACGAGGCCCTCGCGCTCTGGGGCGGGCCCCCGCTCGCCGACCTCCCCGACCGTACGGCGCCCGTCTCCCGCCTGGAGTCCCGCAGGCTCGGTGCCCGGCGGGCCCGGCTGGAGGCGCTGCGCCTCCTCGGGCGGGCGGACGAGGCGCTGTGGGAGCTGACCGCGCTCTGCGCCGCCCACCCGCTGGACGAACCGCTCCAGGCCCTGCGCATCAGGGCCCTGCGGGACGCCGGACGTACGGCCGAGGCGCTGGCGGCGTACGACGAGGTCCGCACCGTACTCTCCGAACGCCTCGGCACCGACCCGGGCCCCGAACTGCGCGGCCTGTACGAAGACCTCCTCCACCAGAAACCCCCGACGCCACCGACCTCCGGTCAGCCCGCCACCTCCGGTCAGCTCCCCACCTCCGGTCAGCCCTCCGCCTTCGGACAGCCCCCTGCCCCGGGAGAGCCCTCTGCTCCCGGGCGCCCTTCCGCCGCCGGGCAACCCCTTGCCTCGGGTCAGCCCCCCACTGCCGGACAGCCTGCTGCCTCGGGCCACCCCTCCGCCCCCGGTCAGCTCTCCACCCCCGGTCAACCCCCCGCCGCATGGCCGACCCCCACCCCCGGATACCCCCTCGCCCCCGCACACACCCCCACCTCCACCCCCCACCAGCCCCCCGCACCCCCCAAGCACCCCTCCCCGCCCCCGCCGGGGAATCTCCGTGCCCGGCTCACCAGCTTCGTCGGCCGGGACGGCGACATCGCGGCCCTGCGCGAGGACCTCACCCACGCCCGGCTCGTCACCCTCCTCGGCCCCGGCGGCGCGGGCAAGACACGGCTCTCGCAGGAGGCCGCGGAGGCCGTCGCCGAGTGCTGGCCCGACGGTGTCTGGCTGGCGGAGCTGGCCCCCGTCGACGACCCGGACGCCGTGCCCGAGGCCGTCCTGAGCGCGCTCGGGGCCCGTGAGACCGTGCTGCGCGGGGCGGGCGCCGAGGAGCTGCGGGCCGCCGCCGACCACGACACCGGTGACCCCCTCGTACGGCTCACCGAGTACTGCTCCCGGCGCCGGATGCTCCTCCTGCTGGACAACTGCGAGCATGTCGTCGAGGCGGCCGCCGCCCTCACCGACCACCTCCTCACCCACTGCCCGCAGCTCACCGTCCTCGCGACGAGCCGTGAACCCCTCGGCGTACCGGGCGAGTTCGTCCGGCCCGTCGAACCGCTCCCCGACCCGATGGCGCTGCGCCTCCTCGCCGAGCGCGGGGCCGCCGCCCGGCCCGGGTTCCGTACCGACGCCGACGAGGAGACCGCCGCCGCCTGCGCCGAGATCTGCCGTCGGCTCGACGGGCTGCCGCTCGCCATCGAACTGGCCGCCGCCCGGCTGCGGATGCTCACCCCGCGCCAGATCGCCGACCGGCTGGACGACCGCTTCCGCCTCCTCACCAGCGGCAGCCGGACCGTGCTGCCCCGCCAGCAGACCCTGCGTGCGGTCGTCGACTGGTCCTGGGAACTGCTGGACGGGGCCGAACGCGCCGTCCTGCGCCGCCTCGCCGTCTTCGCGGGCGGCTGCTCCCTCGCCGCCGCCGAGGAGGTGTGCGCCCTGCCCGCCCCGGAGGACGGCGTCACCGTCGACTCCCTCGAAGTCGCCGCCCTGCTCGGCTCCCTGGTCGACAAGTCCCTCGTCGTCGCCGCGCCCGGCGAGGACGCGGAGATGCGCTACCGGCTGCTGGAGACCGTCGGGGAGTACGCCGCCGAGCGGCTGGTGGAGGCGGGCGAGCGGGAGGCCGTCGAGCGGCGCCACCTGGTCCACTACCGCGAACTGGCCCGCACCACGGGGCCGATGCTGCGCGGCGCCGGACAGCGGGCGGCCATCGAGCTCTTCCGCCGCGAGTACGAGAACCTGCGCACCGCGCTGCGCCACGCCGTCGCCGCCCGGGAGGAGCAGGAGGGGCTCTGCCTGGTGCTGTCGCTGTCCTGGTACTGGCTGATGCGCGATCTGAACGCCGACGCCCGACAGTGGTCCGGGGCGGTGGCCGGCCTCGGTCCCGACCCCTTCGCCCCGCCCGGCACCCAGGCCCCCTCCCTGCTGGAGCGGGCCACCGACCGTCCGCCGCCCTGGGTCCCGGAACAGGTGGCGGAGGCCCGGCGCGGAGTGGCGCTGATCCGGCTGGTCAGCTCGGACCGGCTGATGGACGAGTGGCAGCACCAAGCCGGCCAGGAGCGGCTGCGGGCCATCACCCGCACCTACCGGCCCGGGCAGCCGCAGACCTGCCGGGCCCCCGTCTCGTACTGGATGTTCGCGTTCCTGCTCACCGGCGAGGTCGACCAGCTGCGCGAACTGCTGGACACGACGGTCCGGGCCTCCCGCGAGTTCGGTTACGAGTGGGAGCTCGGCGCGGCGCTGGAGATGCGCGCCCGGATTCTGGCCAACCGCCCCGACTGGGCGGGGGAGGCGCTGGCCGACACCGACGAGAGCCTGGAGATCTTCGTCCGGCTCGGCGACGACTGGGGGGCCGCCGAGGCGCACTCCTCCCGGGGCGAGGCGCAGGAGCGGGCGGGCGACTTCGCCGCGGCCGCCGAGAGCTACCTGGCCGCGGTCGGCCACGCGCGGGCGCTCGGCGCCCAGGCCCAGGTCGCGGTGTTGCGAGCGCGGTACGCCGGGGCCCTCACCGAACTCGGCCGCTTCGAGGAGGCCGAGGCCATCCTGAGCGAGATCGTCGACAACGGGCGGTTCGACAGCCCGGAGGCGGTGACGGTCGCCCGGCTGTACTGGGGATTCCTGCTCGGACACCAGGGGCGGGTGGCCGAGGCGCGTGAACAGCTGGTCCTGCTGCGCAAGGATTACGCGTCCAACATGGTCGCCGTCTTCGACGGGTTCGTGATCGGGGCGCTCGCCTGGCTGGACAATCTGGACGGCGCGTACGCCTCCGCGCTCGACACCGCGCTGACCGCGCTGAACAGTTCCCGGGACCGGCTCTCGGCGTTGATGGCCCCGCACGCGGCCTCCATGCAGCTGACCACGATGGCCCGTGCGCTCGCCGGGTTCGACGCCCCGGGCGCCCCGGAGACCGCCGCCCGGCTCCTCGGCCTCCAGGCGGCGCTGCTGCCCCGGGGGTACGTGGTGAGCGCCATGGACGGCCGGAACCTCGCCGACGCCGAGCAGGCCGTACGCGCCCGGCTCGACGACGAGGCGTACACGACGGCGTACGAGGAGGGCGGCGGCCTCACGCTCGACGAGGCCACCGCCCTGGTGGAGACGTACCGGCGGGACCCGTTGGCGTAACAGCCCCCGGGACCCGTTGGCGTAACAGCCCGGGACCCGTCGGTGTAACAGCCCCGGGACCCGTCGGCGTGACGCCGGTATGTCTCCTCAGGCGCCTCAGGTCTTCTTGCGGAACTTGGCGACCGCCAGCGGCGCCATCACCAGCGTGATCCCGGCGCTCCAGGCGAGCGTCGCCCAGACCGATCCGGCGGCCGGGGTGCCCATCATGAGCCCGCGCACCGCGTCCGCGAGGTTGGAGAGCGGGTTGTAGTCGGTGAACGTCTGGAGCCAGCCCGGCATGGTCTGCGTCGGGACGAAGATGGACGAGCCGAACTGCAGCGGCATCAGCACGATCATCGCCGTCCCCTGAACAGCCTGGGCCGTCGGCATGGACAGCCCGAGCAGGATGAAGATCCACATGATGGCCGCGCCGAACACGGCGGCCAGCGCGATGGCTCCGATGAGCCCGAACACCGAGCCCTTCAGCTCCATGCCGAGCAGGAAGCCCATGAACAGCAGGATCAGCGTGGCGACCATCAGCCGCCCCAGCTCCACCACGATCTTGGCGATGAGCACCGAGGAACGGGCGATCGGCATCGTCCGGAACCGGTCCATGACCCCCTTGCGGAAGTCGTCGTTGACCCCCGTGCCGACGGCCATGGAGATGTTCATCCCCATCATCGCGAGCAGCCCCGGAACGAGGTAGTTCAGGTAGTCCTCCCGGTTTCCGCCGAGGCTGGCGCCGATCGAGCCGCCGAAGACGTACACGAAGAGCAGGATGAAGATGACCGGCATCAGAAGGACGTCGAACATCGACTCCGGGTCCTTCTTGATCTGGAGCAGATTGCGCCGGACCAGGGCCCCGATGTGCCGCAGATTGGCCCGCAGCCCGATCCGGCCCTCCGCGGCCGGCACCGCCTTCGAGGGCGTGGTGCCGGCGGAACCGGCGGGTGCGGGGGTCAGGGTGGTGGTGCTGCTCATGCGGCGACCTCCTGGGGAGCCGGGTCGGTGAGGAGGGAGGCCTTGTCGCCGGTGATCGCGAGGAACACCTCGTCCAGGCTGGGCAGGTCGGTGGAGACATGGGCCAGGGAGAAGCCCCGGGCGCCCAGCAGCCCGATGACGGCGGTCAGCTGCTCGTCGCTGAGGATGGGCACGTACAGCAGCCCCTCGTCCGGTACGGCCTGCGCCCCGGCGACCCCGTCGAGCCCGGCCTCCCGGATCGCCTGGCCCATCGCGGCCAGATCCGCCGGGTCCGAGGGCCGGATGCGCAGCGTGCGGCCGCCCACCCTGGCCTTCAGCTCGTCGACCCCGCCCCGGGCGATGATCTTCCCGTGGTCGATGACCGTCAGCTCCGTGGCGAGCTGCTCGGCCTCCTCCATGTACTGGGTGGTCAGGAGTACGGTCGCGCCCTCCGCCACCATGCGCTGCACCTCGTCCCAGACCTCGTTGCGGGTACGGGGGTCGAGCCCGGTCGTCGGCTCGTCCAGGTACAGCACGGACGGGCTGCCGATCATCGAGGCGGCCAGGTCGAGCCGGCGGCGCATCCCGCCGGAGTACTCCACGCAGGCCCGCTTGGCGGCCTCGGTGAGCGAGAACCGCTCCAGCAGCTCGTCCGCGCGGGCCCGCGCCCGCTTGCGGGGCAGATCGAGCAGCCGCCCGATCATGTAGAGGTTCTCCCAGCCGGAGAGCTTCTCGTCGACCGAGGCGTACTGCCCGGTCAGGCCGATCCTGCGGCGCAGCTCGCGCGGCTGCTTCACCACGTCGAAGCCCGCGACGACCGCGCGTCCGGAGTCCGGGGCGATCAGGGTCGAGAGACAGCGTACGAGGGTGGTCTTGCCCGCTCCGTTGGGGCCGAGCACGCCGAGGACGGTGCCTTCGCGGACGTCGAGGTCCACGCCGTCCAGTGCTTTGGTCTCGCCGTAGTGCTTGACCAGCCCCCGTACCTCGACGGCGTTGGTGCCGCTCCTGGGGTTCGTGTCGATGCGTTCCATGCCCACCATGGGACCAGCACCCACCGACAGCTCACCGACATCCGGCCGATACGGCTCCGGTACGTGCTCCGGTACGGGCTCCGATCCGCGCTCCGATCCGCGCTCCGGACGCGCGACAGCCCGCCGATGGGGGATGTCGGCGGGCTGTCGGTGGTGCGGGAAATGGTCGGTGAGGGGTTGGGCGGGTCAGTGGAAGGTGTGCTCCGGCGCCGGGAACGTACCGCCCACGACCTCGTCGGCGAATTCCTTGGCCGCGTCCCCGAGCACCTTGCGCATGTTCGCGTACTGCTTGGTGAAGCGCGGCGTCCTGCCGCCGGTCAGCCCGACCATGTCGGTGTAGACGAGCACCTGCGCGTCGGTCGCCGCGCCCGCGCCGATGCCGACGGTCGGGATGTGCAGCGTACGGGTGACCTCGGCGGCCAGCTCCTCGGGAACGAGCTCCAGCACGACGGCGAACGCGCCCGCGTCCTGGACCGCCTTGGCGTCCCGCAGCAGCTGGTGGGCCGCCTCCTCGCCGCGCCCCTGCACCCGGTAGCCCATGGCGTTGACGGACTGCGGGGTCAGGCCGATGTGGGCCATGACCGGGATGCCCGCCTCGACCAGCAGCCGGATCTGTTCGTGGGACCGCTCGCCGCCCTCCAGCTTGACCGCGCCGACGCCCGACTCCTTGATCAGCCGGGTGGCGTTGCGCAGCGCCTGGACGGGACCTTCCTGGTACGAGCCGAAGGGCAGGTCCGCGACGATGAGGGCGCGCTTGGTGCCCCGTACGACGGCGGCGGAGAGCACGGCCATCTCGTCCATCGTGACGGGCACGGTGGTCTCGTAGCCGAGGTGACAGTTGCCCATCGAGTCGCCGACGAGCATGACCGGGATACCGGCCTCGTCGAAGACGGACGCGGTCATCGCGTCGTAGGCGGTGAGCATGGGCCACTTCTCGCCGCGCTCGGTGGCGGCGGCGATGTCGTGGACGGTGATGCGGCGGGTGGACTTGCCTCCGTACAGCGCCTTGCTGCTGTCGGCCCTGCTGCTGTCGGGGGTCGCACCTGCGGGGGAGGACGGATTCTGTGCAGCCGAAAGTGACATGGCTGGTGAACTCCTTCGTCATCTCGAGGCGCCCTGACGGCGTCCCCGGATCCCTTCCATGGTGGCATCCCGTCCGGGCAAACGGGAAGTGGGCCCGCACGGGGCCGTCCGTCCGGTGGCCGTTGGGCAAAGTTTTAACAATACGAGACGGTCTCGTATCGAAATGGCGTTAGGCTCGCCCTCATGCCCGCACCGTCACCCTCCCCCTCCAGCCCTGCCTCCGCCGCCGAGCCCCGGATACCCGAGGCGATCCACCGCCGCCGCTGGTGGATCCTCACCGTCCTCATGTTCAGCCTGCTCATCGTGGTGCTGGACAACTCGATCCTGAACGTCGCGGTCAAGACGATCGCCGGCCCCGCCCCCACCGGCATCGGCGCCACCCAGAGCGAGCTGGAGTGGGCGATCAACTCCTACACGCTCGTCTTCGCCGGACTCCTCTTCACCGCGGGCCTGCTCGGCGACCGCATCGGCCGCAAGAAGGTCCTCCTCTTCGGCATCCTGGTCTTCGGCATCGGCTCCGCCCTGGCCGCGCTCTCCGCCTCGCCCGGTGAACTCATCACCTGGCGGGCCCTGATGGGCTTCGGCGCGGCCTTCGTGATGCCCGCCACCCTCGCCGTCCTGATGAACGTCTTCGAGCGCGACGAACAGCCCAAGGCCATCGGCATCTGGGCGGGCAGCGTCGGCCTCGGCATCGCGATCGGCCCGATCACGGGCGGGCTCCTCCTGGAGCACTTCTGGTGGGGCTCGATCTTCCTCGTGAACGTCCCCGTGGTCGTCCTCGCCCTCATCGCCATGGCGATCCTGGTCCCGGACTCCCGCGACCCCGAGCCCGGCAGGGTCGACCCGCTCGGCGTCCTGCTCTCCATCGTCGGCCTGGTCCTGCTGGTGTACGGGATCATCCGGGGCGGCGAGCTGGCCGACTTCACGGACACCACCGTCCTGCTCTCCATCCTCGGCGGAGTGCTGGTACTGGCCGGATTCGTCTGGCACGAGAAGCGCAGCAGCCACCCGGCGATGGACGTCACGTACTTCCGGAAGCCCGCGTTCTCCGCCGCCGTCGCGGCCATAGCGCTGGTCTTCTTCGCCCTCATGGGCGTGACCTTCTTCTCCGCCTTCTACCTCCAGAGCGTGCGCGGCTACAGCGCCCTCCAGTCGGGCCTGCTGATCGTTCCGCTCGCCGCCGCCCAGATGATCTTCGCGCCCCGTGCCCGGCTGGTCGTGGACCGCTTCGGGGCGCGTGCGGTCTGCACGGTGGGCATGCTGCTGGTGGCGGCCGGTCTCGCGTCGTTCGCGCTGTTCGACGCCGGTACGCCGGTGTGGGTGATGTGCCTCGTCTTCTTCGTCCAGGGCACCGGGATGGCGCACATCATGCCGCCCGTCACGGTGGCGGTGATGCAGGCGCTGCCGCGCGAGAAGGCCGGTTCCGGTTCCGCCATCAACAACACCTTCCGCCAGGTCGGCGGGGCGCTCGGGATCGCGGTCCTCGGCTCGGTGCTCTCCACCGTCTACCGAGGTGACATCGAGGGCCACCTCGGCGCGGTCCCGGCCGGGGTGAGGGGCGTGGCGGGCGAGTCCGTCGAGGCCACGCTCGGCGCCGCCGCACAGCTCGGCCCGGTGGCCGGAAAGCCGCTGGTCGCCGCCGCCCACGACGCCTTCATCGGCGCGATGCACGTGACCGCGCTCGGCTCGGCGGCCGTCGCCCTGATCGGCGCCCTGGTCGTCGGCCTGTACCTGCCGGGCCGGGACCCGGCGGCCACGGAGGAGTCCTCGGACCGCCCGGTGAAGGAGCTCACGGGCAGCTGACGGGCGGCTCACGGCGGCTGAGGCACGGCTGCCGGGCCGGGGGCCTGGCCTCCCGCCCCGCCCCGGTCGGCGAGAATCGGGGCGGGGCGCGACGGTCGTACGGCGACGGTCGTACGAGGGCACGGCGAGAGGCGGCTTCAGGTGCGGGACCAGGACGGCGGGCGGGACGGGGCGCGGGGAGAGCGGCGGGACGGTGAACGGCCCGGGTGCTCCCCGCCCCCCGACGGCCCGGAGCCCCGCCGCGGCCGCCCCCGCTCCGCCGCCGCCGAACGGGCGATCCTGGACGCCGTCATCGCCCTCCTGGAGGCGGGCGAACCCCTGGCCGGCCTCTCCATCGAACGCATCGCGCGCACGGCGGGCGTGGGCAAGGCGACGATCTACCGTCGCTGGACGGGCAAGGAAGAGCTCTTCGTCGACGTCGTACGGGACATGGAACCGGTCGACCCGCCGGTCTCCGGCACCGCGGGCCTCGCCGACCTGCGGGTCATGCTGGAAGCGCTGCGCACCCGGGGCCTCGCCCAGCGCTCCTCGGTGCTGCTGCACAACATCTTCGCCCAGATGAAGAGCCACCCGAAGCTGTGGGACGAGTACTTCGGCACGGTGATCGCCCCCCGGCGCGTGGCGATGCTGGCGGCGGTCCGGCGGGCCGTCGCGGCGGGGGAGCTGCGTGACGACCTCGACGTGGAGCTGATCGACGACCTCTTCGTCGGCCCGATGCTCGTCCGTACCGTCCACCGCCCCGACGCCCCGCTCCCCGACGACCTGGCCGACCGCATCATCACGGCACTGCTCCAGGGCCTGGCCCCGGCGACAACGGAAACAGGGGCCGAGACGCACGGCTGACGGAAACAGAGGCCGAGACATACGGCTGACGCGGATGAGGGAGACGTACGGCTGACCCGCCGGGAACGGAACGACCCCCGTCCGTCCCTCCCCGGCGAGTGTGATCGTTCTGTCACAAGCCCCGCCCTCCCGCCCCGGACCGGAACCCCCCGTCCCGCTCCGCTCGTCCTGCTCACGAAGGACCGTCGCGGGCAGCGGGAAGTCGGCGACGGGAAAGGCGCCGCCCATCACCTAGGGTCGAGGGGCGCGGAGATGTGTACGGCAAGGCAGTGAGGACGAGCGCGATGGTGCAGGCGTACGGAGCGGACACGGGCAACGGCAGCGCGGAGCGCCCGCAGCCCGACGGAACCCGCTTCCGGAGCCTGTGGAACAGAACGACCCGGGACCGGGGCATCTGGCGGCGTGGGATCGTGCTGGCCCTCTGCTCCGTCGCCCTGACCCTGGTGATGATCGTCCACGCCCAGATCCCGAACCGGGTCGGCAACCTCGGCAGCCTCATCGAGACGTTCCTGCCGTGGATCGCGCTGTTCATCCCGGTGCTGCTGCTCCTGGCCCTGCTGCGGCGCTCCGCCACCGCGCTGATCGCCCTGCTGCTCCCCGCCGTGGTCTGGCTCAACATCTTCGGCGGCCTGATCACCGACAAGTCCGGGACCGGCGGCGACCTCACCGTCGCCACCCACAACGTCAACGCGGGCAACCCCGACCCGGCCGGCACCGCCCAGCAGGTCGCGGGCTCCGGGGCCGACGTCGTGGCCCTCCAGGAACTGCCGGGCGGGCAGGTGTCGACGTACGAGAAGTCGCTGGCCGCCCGCTACCCGTACCACTCGGTGCAGGGCACGGTCGGGCTGTGGAGCAAGTACCCGCTGGCCAACACCAGGCCGGTCGACATCAAGATGGGCTGGACCCGGGCCATGCGCTCCACGGTCAAGGCCCCGCAGGGCGAGGTCGCGGTGTACGTGGCCCACCTGCCGTCGGTCCGGGTGAAGCTGCACGCCGGGTTCACCGCCAACCAGCGCGACAACAGCGCCGACGCCCTCGGCGAGGCCATCGCCGACGAACCGGTCAAGCGGGTCGTCCTGCTCGGCGACCTCAACGGCACGATGAACGACCGCTCGCTGAACGCGGTCACCTCCCAGATGCGCTCCACCCAGGGCGCGGTGGGCGACGGCTTCGGCTTCAGCTGGCCCGCCTCGTTCCCGATGGCCCGGATCGACCAGATCATGGTCAAGGGCGTCGAGCCGAAGTCCTCCTGGACGCTCGCCGCGACCGACAGCGACCACCTGCCGCTGGCGGCCCGCGTGCAGTTGTGACCGTCGTGCGGAGCGTCTGCGACAATTTGTTCTAGTCACTTACATAAGCAGGACCAGCCGTCGCCCGGAGCCAGCTCCGAGGCGACGGCTCTCTGTTCTGCCCGTACTGCCCCGCTCCGAGATCACGAAGGTCCCCCATGCCCCTGGCCCTGCTCGCCCTGGCCGTGAGCGCCTTCGGCATAGGCACCACGGAGTTCGTCATGATGGGCCTGCTGCCCAATGTGGCGGACGACCTGGGAACGTCCGTACCCACCGCCGGTCACCTCGTGTCGGCGTACGCGATCGGCGTCGTCGTGGGCGCGCCTCTGCTCACCGGCCTCGGCTCCCGCGTCCCGCGCAAGCGGATGCTGCTGCTCCTGATGGCGCTGTTCACCGTCGGCAATCTGGCCTCGGCGCTCGCCCCCGACTTCGGCTGGCTGCTCGCGGGCCGCTTCCTCGCAGGACTCCCGCACGGTGCGTTCTTCGGCGTCGGCGCGGTCGTCGCCGCCCGGCTGGTCGCCGAGGGCCGTCAGGCGCGGGCGGTGGCGACGATGTTCCTCGGCCTGACGGTCGCCAACATCGTCGGCGTACCCGCGGCCACCCTGCTCGGCCAGCACCTCGGCTGGCGCTCCACCTTCCTCGTCGTCGCGGCGATCGGCCTGGCGGCGATGGCGGCCCTGGCCCGCCTGGTGCCCCGCATCCCGGTCGAGACGCACCAGGACGTACGCCGTGAACTCCGCGCCCTCGGCAACCGTCAGGTGCTCCTGGGCCTGCTCACGGCCGTGTTCGGCTTCGCCGGGGTCTTCGCGGTGTACTCGTACCTCTCGGCGATGACCACGAAGGCGATGGGCTTCGGCGAGTCCTCGGTCACCGTCGTCCTCGCCCTCTTCGGCATCGGGATGACCCTGGGCGCCCTGGCGGCGGGCCCTCTCACGGACCGGGCGCTGCGCCCAACCCTGTACGGCTCGCTCGGCGCGCTCGCGGTGGTGCTGGTGGTGTTCCCGTTCACGGTGCACGTGCAGTGGGCGGCGCTGGTGATGGTGGTGCTGCTGGGCGGCGTCGGCTTCATGACGACGACCCCGCTCCAGATGCTGGTGATGAACAAGGCGAAGGACGCCCCGACCCTGGCCTCCGCCTCCAACCACTCGGCCTTCAACCTGGCCAACGCGGGCGGCGCCTGGCTAGGGGGGATGGCGATAGCAGCGGGCTGGGGCTGGACGTCCCCGGCGCTGGTGGGCGCGGTACTGGCGGCAATCGGCCTGACGATCGCGGCGACGGCAGGCCACCTGGACAGGCACACCCTCCCAGCCACCCCTTCCCCCCTCCCAGCCGGTCCGGCACCCCTCCCACAGCCACCCCTTCCCCCTCCCAGCCGGTCCGGCACCCCTCCCAGCCCGTCCGGCGTTTGAGGACGGAACCGATACGGACGAAGGCGGCCACCGGACGCCCCAGTAACCGCCCCCGGTAACCGCCCCCCCGGGTACCCCCCGCTAAGACGACTCGCGCCACCGATTCGTGATCGGCAACCGCCGGTCCTTCCCGAACCCCTTCGGCGAGATCTTCGTCCCCGGCGGATACTGCCGCCGCTTGTACTCCGCCGTATCCACCATCCGCAACGTCTTCGCCACCAGCTCCGCGTCGAACCCGGCCGCCACGATGGCCTCCATGCCCTGGTCCCGGTCCACGTACATCTCCAGGATCGCGTCCAGGACGTCGTAGTCCGGCAGCGAGTCCGTGTCGACCTGCCCCGGCCGCAGCTCCGCGCTCGGCGGCTTGGCGATCGAGTCCTCCGGGATCGGCGGGATCTGCCCCCGCTCCTCGGCGGCCCGGTTGCGCCACTTGGCCAGCCGGAAGACCCAGGACTTGTAGACGTCCTTGATCGGCCCGTACGCGCCGACCGCGTCCCCGTACAGCGTGGAATACCCCACCGCCAGCTCGGACTTGTTGCCCGGCGCCAGCACGATCTGCCCCTCCTGGTTGGAGATGGCCATCAGCGTCGTACCGCGCAGCCGCGCCTGGAGGTTCTCCTCCGCGAGACCGCTGAGCCCCAAAGACTCCATGTACGCGTCGAACATCGGCGCGATCGACACCGTACGGAAGTGGAGCCCGGTCCGCCGGGCCAGCTCCGCCGCATCGCCCTTGGAGTGGTCCGAGGAGTACTTCGACGGCATCGACACGCCGTACACGTTCTGCGCGCCGAGCGCATCGCACGCGATCGCCGCGCAGAGCGCCGAGTCGATCCCGCCGGAGAGTCCGAGCAGCACACTGCTGAAACCGTTCTTCGCGGCGTACGCGCGGAGCCCGACGACCAGCGCGGAGTAGATCTCCTCCTCGTCGCCCAGCCGGTCCGCGTACCCGCCCGCGAGCTCGGGCTCGTACGCGGGCAGGGGCCGGTCGGAGAGGACGACACGGTCGATGCGCAGCCCGTCGTCCACGACGCCCGAGGGCGCCACGGTCTCGGCGGCGGGCAGCTCCAGATCGAGGATGACGCTGCCCTCGGAGAACTGCGGGGCGCGGGCGATGACCTCGCCCTCCTTGTCGACGACGATCGAGTCGCCGTCGAAGACCAGCTCGTCCTGCCCGCCGATCATGGCCAGGTACGCGGTCGTGCAGCCCGCCTCCCGGGCCCGCTTGCGGACCAGGTCGAGCCGGGTGTCGTCCTTGTCCCGCTCGTACGGCGAGGCGTTGACCGACAGCAGCAGCCCGGCCCCGGCCGACCGGGCGGCCGGGACGCGACCGCCGTCCTGCCAGAGGTCCTCGCAGATGGCGAGGGCCACGTCGATGCCGTGGACGCGTACGACGGGCATCGTGTCGCCCGGCACGAAGTACCGGAACTCGTCGAACACCCCGTAGTTCGGCAGGTGGTGCTTGGCGAAGTTGAGCGCGATCCCGCCCCGGTGCAGCACGGCCGCCGCGTTGCGCGGGGAGCCGGCGGGCTGCCCGTACCGCACGGCGGCGTGCTCGGAGCGGTCGAGGTAACCGACGACGACCGGCAGTTCGCCGAAGCCCTCCGCGTCGAGCCGGGCGGCCAGCGCGCGCAGCGCCTGACGCGAGGCCTCGACGAAGGACGACCGCAGGGCCAGGTCCTCGACGGGGTATCCGGTCAGCACCATCTCGGGGAACGCCACGAGGTGGGCGCCCTGCTCGGCGGCGTGCCGGGTCCAGTGGACGATCGCCTCGGAGTTGCCGGCGAGGTCGCCGACGGTCGAGTCGATCTGATTCAGTGCGAGGCGTAGTTGAGGCACGTCGGCCAGTGTAATCGTCTTTCTGACGCGATGTCCCGGCGGCCCGGGCAAAATCTGCCCGGGCCGCACGGAACCGCAGGTCGGAGCGGTATCAGCGCCGCATCACACTCTCAGCCCCGATACCCGAGGACTGTCATCATCCCCGCCTCCGCGTGGTAGACGTTGTGGCAGTGGACCATCCACAGCCCCGGGTTGTCGGCGTCGAACTCCACCGTCAGCGACCGGTGCGGCAGCACGATCGCGGTGTCCTTGCGGGCCCCGGCGGCGTTCCCGCCCAGCGCGAACGTGTGCCCGTGCAGATGGAGGGGATGCCACATGGCCGTCCCGTTCTCGAAGACGACCCGCACCCGCTCCCCGGCCTCCACCGGCCGCCGCTGCCCGGCGCTGTACGGCTGCCCGTCGAAGGCCCAGTCGTACTCCGCCATCCCGCCGGTGAGCCGCATCCGGATCTCCCGGTCCGGCGCACGGTCGGCCAGCGCCACGGCCGGGTCCGGCACCAGCCGCCCCGCCTCGACGAGCTTCCCCTCCAGCTCCTTCGGCCGGACGGAGGCGGCGGGCGCGGCCCCGCTCCCGGTCCGCAGTACGGCGAGGGCGGCCGCCTTCTTCCCCTCGGCCAGGGCGGTGAGCGGGAAGACTCCGTCCCCGGCGGTGACGAGGACGTCGTACCGCTCGCCCATCCCCAGCAGCAGCGCGTCCCCCGTGGTGTGCCGGACGGGGAAGCCGTCGGTGTGGGTGACGGTCAGCCGGTGCCCGCCGAGCGCGACCCGGAAGGCGGTGTCGCCCCCGGCGTTGATGATGCGCAGCCGGATACGCTCACCGGCCCGCGCCCGAAACACCTCCGGATCCGCCGCCACCCGCCCATTGACCAGGTAGTACGGATACGCGACATCACCGGCATCCCCGCCCAGCAACGCGCTACGGGCGCCCATCATCATCCGCGAGGGCCCGTCCCCGTCCGGCCCGTTCCCGTTCGGATCGTTCGGCCCGTCCCCGTCCGGATCGTCCTCATCGGAACGGGACATGGAGTGCGCGCCATGATCCATCCCGCCGCCGCCACCCATCCCCCCGGACAGCTCCTTCAGCACGGCATCGGGAGTGGACCCCTCCACCCCGTCGACCCAGTCGTCGAGGACGACGACCCACTCCTTGTCGTACGCCAACGGCTCCTTCGGGTCCTCGACGATGAGCGGCGCGTAGAGCCCCCGGTCCTGCTGGACGCCGGAGTGCGGGTGGAACCAGTACGTCCCCGGGTGGGGCACCGCGAACCGGTAGCGGAAGTCGGCCCCCGGCGCGATGTCCCGCTGGGTGAGCCCGGGGACCCCGTCCATGTCGTTGCGCAGGGCGAGGCCGTGCCAGTGCATCGAGGTGGGCTGCGGGAGGTGGTTGGCCAGGGTGAGGTCGAGGGTGTCCCCGGCGCTCACCCGCACCTCACGCCCGGGCAGCCGGTCCCCGTACGCCCAGGAGGCGACGGTGGTGCCGCCGCCCAGATCGAGCCGGGTGCGGGTGGCGGTGAGGGAGACCTTGCGTACGGGGCCGGAGCCGCGCGCCTTCTCGGCCGCCGCGACCTCCTTGCCGTCGGGCGAGACGTACGTACCGGAGTCCTGGGCTCCGCCGGGCGAGTGGGCGCCGCCATGGCCGCCGCCGTCGGAACAGGCGGTGAGGACTCCCGTACCGGCGACGGCGAGAGCGGCGCCGAGCACGGCGCGTCGGGTGGGTTGCGTGGGCATGCTGAATACACCTCTGGGAACTGCTGGTCGGTCCGGATCAGGGAGAGCCCGGATCAGGGAGAAGGGCGGAGATGAACGCCCACTCCTAAATACGCAGCACCGAAACGCTGGCGAGCACCGATATGCGGGGCGGCGGATTCGGCCGCAGCACCCGCAGAAGCCCCGCCCCCACTGGCGTACCGATCCCCCGCCCGTCCGCGCGCAGCCCGAGCATCCAGGCACCGACGAGGGCGAGCCCCCAGGCGCCGAGGACGGCGAGACAGACGGAGAGCGGGTCCATGCCGCTCATGGGGGCGTCGCCGGGGGAGCCGTGCGAGGGATGACCGACACCGGAAGCCACCGAGCCGACGGTTACGGCTCCGTCGACGGCGCTGGCTACGGCATCGGCGACCGGCATGGTCACGGCGTTGGCAACGAATGCAGATACGGCGTCGGCATCGGCGACCGGCATGGTCACGGCCTCTTGGCCCGTGGCCCCGGACACGGAAGCCGAGGGGGCATGCTCGGCCGGATGCCCGACCGTATGCATGGTGACGATGCCGAAGAGCAGCGCGGCGAGCAGCAGGAGCTGCCGGTACGCCCGGCTCCCGCTCCCGCTTCCCGTCCTGCTCGCCATACGGCCACCTTACCCCCGGCGGGTATACGGGCACGGGGCGGCCCGGCACCCCCACCCAAGGGGGGCACCGGGCCACGGAAACCCGGGAACGGGTTCAGCTGCGCGAGTACACCTTCTCCGCCCAGGCCGCGATCTGCTCCTCGGTGAGGTGCTGCGCGAGATCGGCTTCGCTGATCATGCCGACGAGCTTCTTGTTCTCGACGACGGGGAGCCGGCGGATGCGGTGGTTCTGCATCTCCTCCAGGACCGCGTTCACGTCCGCGTCCGCCTCGATCCAGCGGGGCGTGCCCTGGGCGAGGTCCCCGGCGGTCACCTTCGCGGGGTCATGGCCCTTGGCCACACACCCGACGACGATGTCGCGGTCGGTGATGATGCCGACCATCCGGTCCGAATCACCGTTGGCGGAGACGGGCAGCGCGCCCACGTTGTGCTCACGCATGAGCTGCGCGGCACGGTCGAGCGTCTCGTGGGCGGGGATCCAGCGGGCCCCGCTGTGCATGATGTCTTTGGCGGTCGTCATGGGGGATTTCCTCCTGCGTGCCGATGGCACTGCCGTACGGCCCCGAGCCCAACCCATCGTCATCGCCCCGCCCGGCTCGCGCGACCGCAACCACCCGTTCAGGTGCGGTGGGTACGGGGACGGGGGCCGCCGCACGGCCCGCCGAGGCGCCCGCGCGGCAGGGCCGCCGACCGTATCGGGTGGCCGGGTGCTCCCTCTCACACCGTGTGCGTAATCTGGGGGAAATCCCGGGTCGCGATACTGAAGTGTCCCCCTACCCCGGGCGGTGGTGCACGGACCGTCTGAACTGCAAGGATGTGGCAATGGACAAGCAGCAGGAATTCGTCCTCAGGACCCTTGAGGAGCGCGACATCCGCTTCGTGCGGCTGTGGTTCACCGACGTCCTCGGGTTCCTCAAGTCCGTCGCCGTGGCCCCGGCCGAACTGGAGCAGGCCTTCGACGAGGGCATCGGCTTCGACGGCTCGGCCATCGAGGGCTTCGCCCGGGTGTACGAATCGGACATGATCGCCAAGCCGGACCCGGCCACCTTCCAGATCCTGCCCTGGCGCGCGGAGGCCCCCGGCACGGCGCGGATGTTCTGCGACATCCTGATGCCGGACGGCTCCCCGTCCTTCGCGGACCCGCGCTACGTGCTGAAGCGCATCCTGGCGAAGACCTCCGACCTGGGCTTCACCTTCTACACCCACCCCGAGATCGAGTTCTTCCTGCTGAAGAACAAGCCGGTGGACGGCACGCGCCCGACCCCGGCGGACAGCTCGGGCTACTTCGACCACACCCCGCAGAACGTGGGCATGGACTTCCGCCGACAGGCGATCACGATGCTCGAATCCATGGGCATTTCCGTCGAGTTCAGCCACCACGAGGGCGCGCCGGGCCAGCAGGAGATCGACCTCCGCTACGCGGACGCGCTGTCGACGGCGGACAACATCATGACGTTCCGCCTGGTGATGAAGCAGGTCGCGCTGGAACAGGGCGTCCAGGCCACGTTCATGCCGAAGCCCTTCTCGGAGTACCCGGGTTCGGGCATGCACACCCACCTCTCCCTCTTCGAGGGCGACCGCAACGCGTTCTACGAGTCGGGCGCGGAGTACCAGCTCTCCAAGGTCGGCCGCTCCTTCATCGCGGGCCTCCTGACGCACGCGGCGGAGATCTCGGCCGTCACCAACCAGTGGGTCAACTCCTACAAGCGCATCTGGGGCGGCTCGTCCCGCGCGGCCGGCGCGGGCGGCGAGGCCCCCTCGTACATCTGCTGGGGCCACAACAACCGCTCCGCCCTCATCCGCGTCCCCATGTACAAGCCCGGCAAGACCGGCTCGGCCCGCGTCGAGGTCCGCTCCATCGACTCCGGCGCCAACCCCTACCTCACCTACGCGGTCCTCCTCGCCGCAGGCCTCAAGGGCATCGAGGAGGGCTACGAACTCCCGGCCGGCGCCGACGACGACGTCTGGGCCCTCTCCGACGCGGAACGCCGAGCCATGGGCATCGAACCGCTCCCGCAGAACCTGGGCGAGGCGATCTCCCTGATGGAGAAGAGCGAGTTGGTCGCCGAAACCCTGGGCGAGCACGTCTTCGACTTCTTCCTCCGCAACAAGAAGCAGGAGTGGGAGGAGTACCGCAGCGAGGTGACGGCCTTCGAGCTGAAGAACCTGCTCCCGGTGCTGTAGGGCATGGTCGGCGGGCGTGGAGCCCGCATCTGCAGCTTTGGGCCGACGACGGTGTGAAACCGTCGTCGGCCCAAAGCTGTTCGAGGCTTCAGCCGGCTACTTGGTGGCGGACCTTTCGTGTTCTTCTATCAGCTCGATATCCCGCTGGTCCTTGGCGCGGTTGGATCGCGTCTTCCATTCTCGGACTTCGGCGAGGGAGCAGAAGGGGATTCCCTCTATCAGTTCTGCCGAATCGATCAATTCGTCGGCATCTCGGGCACCGGGGAGCCACTGGTCGAATATTTCGATGTTGCCACCGAACAGCACCACCATCAGCCCATGGCCTGAAGGGGGAACCTGCGCTTCGGCCATGCTCAACGCGATCTTCCAGGCGTCAGCTCTTGCCACGATGTCGAGGTCACTCACGTCCTGCCTCAGCCCATGCGCCAGCAAGGGGCCGCTCCCGGCCACGACGTAGTCAGCCGGGGGAAGGCGCAAACTGAGCAACTCGCGGATGAAAGGGTGCTGCCTGAGTTCCAAGAGATCTCCTAGAGGACGGGCAGCCCCACTGCTGCGCGTGCAGCCACACTCATGATCAGTGCTGCGATGACACTCGCCAGCGTACCGATGAGGAAGTACTTGGACGCATGGTTGACGTGGTCCACCGGAGCGCGTGCCAACGCCTTGGCTGCCAGTACGAGCGCCGCGGCCTCAGGCTGACCGGCGGCGAGGAAGGCGAAGAGGAGGCCGCGTTCGATGAGGCCGATGCTTCGACCGCCGCTGTGAATCAACGCCAGGGCAGCGTCCTTCTGGGGTCCTGCTGGCATGCTGCGGACCTCGCCCGCCACGGGGTCGGTGGCGGCCTTGACCAGTGCACCTCCCCCGAAAACCGCAATGAGCAGGGTGGAGAGCATCACTGCCAGCGTGTC
This sequence comes from Streptomyces sp. NPDC059452, assembly GCF_042750035.1. NCBI lineage: Bacteria > Bacillati > Actinomycetota > Actinomycetes > Kitasatosporales > Streptomycetaceae > Streptomyces > Streptomyces sp. NPDC059452. The sequence continues at coordinate 41,382 of NZ_JBHYVE010000001.1, read as the reverse complement.
GTTGCGCAGCAGCTCGGCACCGACCGAGGAGGCGGTGGCCCACGCCGTCCACGTGCCGACACATGCCGCGAGCACCACCGTCAGGACGCCGATCCGTTTGGTGCTGCTCGATGTTCCGGCGGTCAGCGAGCTTGTGATCGAGAATCCGAGAGAGGGCGTGGATGGAGACCGGCTCAGCAGGGTGCAGCCCACGGCCAGGATCACTGCTGTTGCCAACGCACCCCAAGACCTCGACTCAGTGCCGTACGGGGCAATGGCATAGCCGCCGTACACGAGAGTGAACAGGATTGCTGAGCCGGGCTGAGTTCTGAACCACTTTCCCTCCCAGGCCACGACCAGCGGTGCCGCCAGGCCGAAGAAGATCCGCGTTGCTTCCAAAGATCCCCCACATCATCTTTGAACAAGCCGAGTTCGCCTCCCCTGCGATTCTAGAGGTTGTCCGATAAATGATCTATGGCCTGTTGGTTGAGCAGCCCGCTCTCTCTGCCGCCCGGCGGAGGCCTCGGGCCCGAACCCCCTCCTGTGAGGGCGCGGGCCCGAACTCCCTTACACCGGCGGTGTCCCCGGCGGCGACGGTGTCGGCCGTGGATAGGGCAGTGCGGGCCCCGGGTCCGGTGGCAGTTTCGGGGGGCCGCTGCCGTGTTTGCCGTCGTTCAGGATCTTGCGGGCGTTCAGGACCTTGCGGGTGGTCAGGCCGTAGATGCCGAACGGCGGGAAGAGATCGACGCGGCGCGGGTAGTCGGCTGTCGCGCACACCTCGCAGAGCAGGTCACGGCCGGCGGGTGTGTGCCGGGCGGCGGTGACCGGGGTGTTCCAGCAGGCCTCGCAGGTGCGGACGTCCGTCGCGGACAGGGTGATCATCGGCGCCTCCGGGGTGGCGCCGGTAAAGCGTGACGGGTGGGACGCATGAGGTGCCTCCGTCTCTCGTGGATGGGGGTGAACCGTCCCGGCCGAGGGTCGGGACGGAGTGTGGTCAGCCTCACCGGCGGGTTTCGCGCCATGCGCGGACGAGCTTCGCCGCCGTGGGGCAGGCCGAGCCCGCGCGGCAGGCGGCGCACTTCGTCGTATGGCCGAGCAGGTCGCGGTAGGCCGCGTCGGGGGAGTCGGGTGCTGTCACGGTCGCCTCTCTGCTGATCTCGGCCCAGACGAATTCGGTGGTGCGGGTGAGGGTGTGGCCGAAGTGGTCGGCGGTGGCCAGGGCGGCGAGGACCGCCGTGTGGGCGGTCTCGGTGAGTTCGGTGGGGAGGTCCGCCTCGATCCGGATGCCGGACGCTGTGTCGGCGATGCGCGGTTCGGTGCCGATGGCGGCGGCGAGCATGCCGGTCAGTGCGGCTGCCCGCGCTTGTGCTGAGTGCACAGTTCTCCCCTGTGAACGGATGTCACTCCATGTAATGCTGAATATTCAGCTTCAACCTGATGGGTTAGCTTTGTCAATATCGAGCCCTGAACGCCGCACCCTCACGGAGCCGCCGAAATGCCTCGCGATACCCCGTACTTGCAGGTGGCCGCCAAGATCCGCGCCCGGGTTCAGGCGGGTGAATGGGCAGTCGGCGACAAGCTGCCGTCCCGCGCCCGGTTCGCCGAGGAGTACGACGTCGGCCCGTCCGTGGCCCAGCGGGCGGTGGAGTGCCTGATCGTCGAGGGCCTCCTCGAAGGCCGTGCCGGATCGGGCACGTACGTCCGTAAGCCCCGCGAGCGCCGCAGGATGGTCCGCTCACGTCTCCGCGAAGGCTCCCCGTTCCGCTCCAAGATGCGGGACCAGGGCTCCGAGGGCACCTGGGAGTGCAACAGCCGGGCGCGGGTCCCGGCCACCGAGGACATCGCCGAACGGCTGGCGATCGAGCCCGGCGACCTCTGCGTCATGACCGACTACGAGTTCCTCGCCGACGGGCAGCCCGTCCAGCTCGCCCGGAGCTGGGAACCGATGGCCGTCACCGGCGGCACGCCCATCCTGCTTCCGGAGATGGGCCCGAGGGGCAAGATCGGCGTCGTCGAGCGGATGCGCTCCATCGACGTGCACATCGCCACCGCCATCGAGATGCCGCGCCCGGCCCGCGCCACCCGCGAGCAGGCCCACTTCCTCGGCATCTCCGTGGGCGACCTGGTCACCCAGCTGGAGCGTACGTACTTCGACGCCGAGGGCCGCCCGGTGGAGACCGCCGACATCATCGTGCCGGACATCCGCTGGGAGATCGCGTACGAGATCGAGGTCGACCCGCATCGGTTCTGAGCGGTTTCCGGGGCGGCCGGCCCGCGCAGTCGGCGTGGTCGGCCCCTCGGCCCCTCGGCCGGTCAGGCCCTGATGGCCGAAGGCCCCGTGAAGTCCGTGGCCAGCGTGTCCATCAGGATCTCGTCGCAGACCGTACCGAGCCAGAATCCCGCCTCCCGGAGCGTTCCGGCGGTCCGGAAGCCGGCCTTCTCGTAGGCCCGCAGCCCCGCCTTGTTCGGGGCCAGCACCTTCAGCCAGACCATCCGCAGGTTGGTGATGTGGAACGCGTAGTCCAGCACCAGCCGGGTGGCGGCCGTACCCAGGCCGCGTCCGCGGGCCTCGGGGGCGAGCATCACGACGTACTCCGCCGTGCGGACGGACAGGTCGGGCAGCAGCGTCGCCACCCCGACCGGGACCGGGCTGCCGGTGGCGAGGTCGTACACCGTGAACCGGATGTTGTCCCCGCGCAGTTGATGGGCCATGCCCTCCGTGCGGGACTCCAGCGACTCCGGCTGCTGACGCCCGTAGCCGACCAGGAGCGCGGGGTCCTGCTCCCAGCGCCAGTACGTCTCCACGAGGTCCGCCCGGTAGGGGCCGAGCGCACAGGTGTCGGTGCCGATCCAGAGGATGGGGTCAGAAGGCGTGTCGATGGCGGGCTCCGATGGTGAGTGCGGGTGTATAGGCAAGAGTTGAGGGCGGCTCGGCGACAGTTTCGCCGTCCACAGTCTGTATCCAGGCGTGTAGCCGGACAGGGTCTGCGGCGACGCCGTGGCACCACACGGTGGCAAGTCCGTGCGTCGCGAGCAGAAAGACGGTGGCCGCTGATTCTTCCAGGCAGGCGGTGCGGACAGGAGCGTGCCACGCGGCCCGGCGGATGGCGAGCACGGCGTCCGTTGCATCCGTCAGGGAAGCCGGGCGGCGCGCGGATGCCGTGGAGGTCCGGAGTGCCGAGACGAGGCGGCTCATCGCTCCCCCCTTATGGCCTGCCCGTTGGACGAACCACGTCGCTGCCAGGGCGGTAGCGGCCCTCGTCGAGAAGGGACCGGTCGTGTCGATGAGACCGGCGGGATGCTCGGCGCTGCCCCAGCTCGCCGCAGGAGTCGGGGCAGCTACCGGTGCTGCCCACGGCATTGGAATCGGAGTGGGATGCAGAGCCCCGACACGCAAGAGGTGGGCTGCCAGCGGCGGTGGCATTGCGGTGAGCCGACCCGAGTGTGCCGCTTCGTGCCAGTGCGCCGCAGCTTTCGGTAGCAGACACTGCACGTGCCCGGTCCGGTAATCGATGAGAACCAGGACGTGGGGGAAGGCGACGGCACGGATGTGCCCAGGGGCGGAGGCGTACCGAGGGAGATCAGTCACAGCATGTCTCCTCGGACGGTGTGACCCACATCAGCTCAGGATCGCGTTCGTGTGCCCTCAGCCAGACCTCGGCGCTGAGGGCCTGCTCCAGAGTGGCGAGCGACATGGGAACACCGGCGGCCGCCTGCCTCAACGAAGAGTTGAAGTGGGAAGGGTCGACCAGATCCATCCCTGCCAAGCGCCCGTCGCTCAACTCCAGGAGGGTGGGCAGATTGGCCCGCAGGCCCGCGTAGTGGTCGGCGTCGAAGCTGCCCTTGGTACGTCGGTCCGCGACGGCCCTCGGCAGGAGTCCGGCCATCGCCCTGCCCAGCAAGGGCTTGTAGGCGTGGACGGGTGCACTCAGGTCGATGGGCGTCCGGAGCACGGCATCCACAACCATGGGGTCGAGGAACGGGTTGGTGAGATCGATCTCCGAGGCCGCGGCCATCTCGGCGTCTGCGACGGCCGTGCGGGCGACTTCGCGGATCTCGTCCACCGACGTGCGTACCGAGGAGTCCAGGCCCGATAGCTGGTCCGGAGCCGCTGCGGCTCGGCCGGCGGCGGTGCGTAACAGGTCCCGGGCGGCGGTACCAGCCCATGGAGGAAAAGGCAGCAGAGGAAACCATCGGACGCGTCCGAGGTCGCCGTGCGCTGCTCCGCCGACATGATCGACGAGCCTGGTGAGAGCGCGGACGCGACTGGTCCGTGAGGCGAGTACGGCGTCACGCAGGAGTGGAACAGGTGAGATGCGGCGCAGCCTGGACCAGCCGAACCCCTCGCTCACGGCGCGGCGGACGCGGCCGTGGCGAAAGAGATCCGCCAGATGAAGGGGAGGCTGGAAGAGCAGGCTGTCGCCACCGTCGCCCGTCATGTGGGTACGGGTCCCGAACTCCTCCCTCATCCATGCGAACTGGCCCGTCAGCCGCGACCGGGTGATCGTAGAGGGAGCTGGTTCATCGGTGGCCGGAACGGCGGAAATGGCTGTGTACGGCAAGTGCTTCGCCGACATCGCCAGCAGGTGGTGCTCGATCCGCCCAGCGTAGGCATCGGCTGTCCGGCGGGCGTGGCATACGTCGGCGCCCGCAGTGTTGCCTTCGGGGTGGATGGTGACGGCGTGCAGCCGGAAGCAGTCCGGCAGAGCGACGGCGGCCAGGACGGCGAGAGACGTCGAATCGAGTCCGCCCGACATGTCGCAGGAGAGTTCGGGGTCCGACGCGACTCTGGCTGCGACGGCTCCGTAGAGCGTCGTGCGCAACCGTTCTGCGGGTGATCGGCAGACGTCCGGGGCGGGTCTCCACACCGTGGTGGTGCGAGGGGTGCTGCCGTCGGTCGGCAGGACGATCCGGCTTCCGGGTGGGAGCTGTTCGATACCCGTGAAGAACGAGCGTCCGCCGGAGAGCGTTGGAACGGACGGCAGAAAGATCGAGCAGGCCAGGCGCTCGGTGTCCACCGTGGCGCGTGTGAGCGAGGCAAGGGCGCGGGCCGAACTGCACCATACCCACGCGCCCTCATGGCCGACGAGATACACCGGGCGGGTGGAGGCAGGGTCCGTGTGCAGCACGACAGCTTCTTCGGATTCCTCGATGACCGTATAGGTGCCGGGCCATCTCCAGGTGATGTCCTCGGGCAGCGCCGCCGAGCGAAGGCGTTGCAGGTCGGAATCCTCTGCTCCGCACCAGCCGAGGACGAGCACCTGGCGTCGCCCGTCCATGGATGTCACCGAGCGGACCGGAACAGCCCCGAGTGTCCAGGTGCGGCGTCGCGAGGTGAGGTGACGGGAACCCTCCGGCCGACACCCGGGCCGGAGGGGCGGACTGCTTCCACCGAAAATCATGGTCAGAACTCCGGAGTCAAGGTTGTGCCCGACGGGGCGCGAGCGTGTGGCCCGCACCCCGCAGCGGAGAGATCAGCTGTTGTAGGCGCGACGCTTGTCCTCGCTGTGACCGCCGCCCTGACCTTCGGTGAGCACGGTTGCGTCACCGATTTCGACCGGGAGCAGCTCGCGTTCGTCGGTGCTCTTGGGGTTCTCGGCGTTCTGCGATGCGCTCACGATGTGTCTCCTTCTGGTTGGGTGATGAGTGGCTTGCTCCCCCCTCCGGGGGGGGCTGAATGGCAGGGCCGGGAGCTCTGTAAGCAGTCAGTGGGTGCGCAGGAGCGCTGAGATCCGGAGCCTCGCGCGCAACCGGGTCCACCGGACGGCCGAGAACCCACGGGCGAGTGCGCGCAATGCGCGGCGCGGACCGAGGGAGCGCCGACCGGCCGTCGGGTGTGGAGGCAGGGCCAGCTCGGCCCAGACCCGTTTGCCGCGCGCGGTGTTCTCGGCGCCGTAGGCGATCGCCAGGTGCTCGACAAGCAGCATGCCTCGACCGCTTTCGGCGTCCGGGCCCGGGTGGCATCGTCGCGGGAGGACGGGGGAGGCGTCGTGGACTTCGATCGTCATCCTGCCCCGACCGATGTCCGCACTCGCGACCACCTCGATCATGTCACCGGAGCCGTGGGAGACAGCGTTGGTCACCAGCTCGGAGACCACGGTGCCCATGGCCATGTCGCTGTCGTCGTCCTGCGGTACGCGCCACGTGCTGATCAGGTCGCCCAGCCGCAGACGGCTGATCGCAACCGAAGTGGGGGCGCGTACCAGGAAGAAGCTCTGGCTGTTCACATGCTTCACGGGTGGACCCTTCGGCGGAGAACGAGATGACCTGCGGACGAATGGGTGGCTCGCCAACGGAAAGATTCCTTTCCGAGCGGCCGTCCTGTCTGCTGGTGTTAAGTCAACTCCGTTACCGGCGAGAGGTCCTGGGCCATCCGGTGGTGCAAATTTCCGCAGGGGGCCGCATTGGGGGGCCAGAATCCGGTACGGGACTTCCGGAAGCTTGGGGGGCGGGCATGATGGCATCAGAAGGCATCGGCGCATTACTGAGGGGCATTCGTGAGGCGGCCGGTCTGACGCGCGAGGAGCAGGCCGCTGTCTTGCAGGCGGCTCAGGGCGGTAAGTGGTTCGACCCGGAGAACCTGAAGCGGTGGGAGACCGAGAAGCGCTTGCCCACGCCGATGTGGCACGCGCTTCTCGCCGAGTGCTACGGCAGGTCGACCGAGGAGATCGTTCGCGCAGTTGTGGTCAGCCGACGCCGGCGAAGGCTTCACCGGCTGATCGACGAGGGAGCGCGGGAGGAGGGTTCGGCGGTGGACCGACGGAAGTTCCTCGGTGTGGCAGCGGCGGCGACCGGCATGGCAGGGCTGCCCGACATCGCGGAAGCGAGGCAGGGCATCAACGCCGGTCTGTCCACTTCGGACAGCGGTGATCTTGCCTATCTGGAAGGGGCGTTCGAGCGTCACCGGGGCGGGTACCGGGGGCGTCCGCCGAACGAGGTGCTGGGGCAGATGAGGGCCGATCTCGATCTGCTGCGAGAGCTGCTGAGCCGACCCCACCCCGTCGCCGTACGAAAGGAGTTGGCCCGCACGGCCGCAGGCATCACCGGGTTGGTGGCCATCATCCAGCATGATCGGGGCGATCAACGGGATGCCGTCGGCTGGTTCGCCACGGCCGAGCAGGCGGCGCGTGAATCCGGCGACCGGCACATGCTCGCCTGGGTGCTGAGCCGGCATGCGATGGTGCCGCTCAACTACGGTGCTCCGCACGCCGCCGCGACCATGGCCATTCGCGCCCGGGCCGAAGCCGGTCGGACCGCGAGCGCGGCCGGTGCCCTGGCCGCGGCCGTCACCGCACGGTCACTCGCCTCCATCGGAGACAGGGAAGGTGCGTTGCGGGCGGTTGCCGATGCCCGTGCCGCCGCCGCGCGGCTCGACTCCGTACAGGGCGCCGATACCTGGTTCGGCTATCCGCCGCAGAAGCACCATGTTCACCTCTCCCAGGCGTTCACCCTCATGGGGCGGACCCGTGAGGCGTACGCGGAGCAGGAGTCCGCACTGGCACTCACCACGTCTCCGTCCGTCATGACCCGCGCGTTGATCGCCGTCGACCGCGCCGCCTGCGTCCGGGCGGACGGCGATGCGGCCACGGCTGCCGACCTTGCCGTGAACGCATGGCTCCAGCTCCCCACGGCCTACCGTGACGGCCTGGTCCGCTCACGGGCCGAGTCGTTGTGCCAGTCGCTTCCCGGACGTTCGGGGAACACACTGCGCGACGCGTTGGCGAGCCGCTGAGCACACCGGCGGAGGCCTGGGCTGCCGGGGGTGCCGCGCGGAAGAGGGCGGTCGGGGGCGTCTCCCGGGGACCGGCTGAGCATCTTGCGCCGGCCGGACCGGTCCCGGTGGGCCCAGCCGGTCGATGCCACGGCTCGTGACCGTGGTCCGAGCCCCGACTTGTGCCCCGCTCCGGAGCCGTCCCGCCCCCCCCGGGGCCCCGGAGTCGTCCCCGCCCCCACCCGCCCTGTTGTAGTGTTACCACCCCCGTACAGGGACCGCCCCGACACGGGGCCCGACCGAGGAGGTGAGACCCATTACCGCTGGATCAGGCTGGGTGCTCACCTCGTACGATCGCGTCGACCGGCCGGTGTAACCGCCGAGGCCACCGACAGCGAGCGATCGCGGAGCGCCCATCGGTTTTCCGAAAGGCTTCTCCCGTATGTCGGTTCACTCTCTTTCTCTTACCGCTGACACCCTCCGCCGCGCCGGCTGCGTCTTCGCCGAGGACGAGGCCGCGCTGCTCCATGGAGCCGCCGCCTCCCCGGACGAACTGTCCCTGCTCGTCGAGCGCCGTGCCGCCGGGCTGCCGCTCGAACACGTCCTGGGCTGGGCCGAGTTCTGCGGGCGGCGGCTCGCCGTGGACGCCGGGGTCTTCGTGCCCCGGCGCCGTACGGAGTTCCTGGTGCGGCAGGCCGTCGAGCTCGCGCCTCGGCGGGCCGTCGTCGTCGACCTCTGCTGTGGTTCGGGTGCGCTCGGTGTCGCCCTCGCCACCGAGCTGGACCAGGTCGAGCTGCACGCCTGTGACGTCGAACCCGCCGCCGTACGCTGTGCCCGGCGGAACGTCGGTGGGCTCGGGCAGGTCTACGAGGGCGATCTCTTCGCGCCTCTCCCGGCCCGTCTGCTCGGGCGGGTCGATGTGCTGCTCGCCAATGTGCCGTACGTTCCGAGCGCCGATGTGGAGTTCCTTCCCGCCGAGGCCCGCGTCCACGAACCGCGCGTCGCTCTGGACGGAGGTGGGGACGGGCTCGATGTCATGCGGCGCGTCGCCGTGGAAGCGCCCCGGTGGCTCGCTCCCGGCGGCAGCCTGCTCGTGGAGGTGAGCGAGCGGCAGCAGGGCGCGGCCGTGGAGGTCCTGCGCGCTGCCGGGCTGAGCCCGCGGGTCCTGGTCTCCGAGGAGCTGTACGTGACCGTCGTCGTCGGGGTCCTGGAGGGGGCCTCGGAAACTGTCACCGGGGGCGCGGAGGACGGCCGCCCGGCAGCTCACGGGAAGCGGTAGCGCGTCTGGCTGTACGGCTCCCCCTTGCCGAAGCCGAAGGCCGTACGGGGGCGGACCGCGAACACGTGGGCGGGGCCGGACTCCGGCTGGACGAAGCTGCCGTCCTCGACGTCGAAGTGCCAGTCGCCGCCGTACTTCGCCTCCCACTCCCGGGCCAGAGCGGTCAGCCGGCCGTGGTCCGTCACCCGGTCCGCCCGGCCCTCGATCACCACGTCGACGCCGGAATCGAGGGCGTTGGTCCCCGTCGTCAGGACCACCTCGGGGTTGGCCGCGAGGTTGCGGGCCTTGCGTTCGGCCGGGCCCGTACAGAAGTGGAGGGCGCCGTCGGACCAGACGCCGATCAGAGGGGTGACGTGGGGGCGGCCGTCCGGGTGGACCGTGGAGAGCCAGTACAGCGGGGCCGCGCTCAGCAGGGCCGCCGTCTCCGGCCAGGGGCGGGCCGTCGCGCCCTCGCTGCTGTAGCGGGCGTCCAGCTCGGTGGCCGGGGGGTGCTCGGTCGTCGACATGGTTCCTCCGGGGTGGCGTCAGGGGGAGGGGGTGCTGTCAGGTGTTTTCCCCGTGGGTGGACTCCGCCGCCGCCCCGAATTCATCGGTACGGGACTAGGCTCGGAGAGCTGTGACGCGGCGAGGGAGCGGCCGAGCAGTGAAGCAGATCGGGTCGGGCGGCGGGAGAGCGTGCAATGACGACGGTGCCGGGGCGCAGAAGCAGTACGTTCACCAGGCTGCTGCGGCACGGATTCACCGACCCGTCCGCCGCCGAGCAGCTTCTGGAGCTGGACGACCTCGCCTCCGTACGGTCCGATCCCGTCCTCCTGGAGGCGCTCGGCGCCACCGCCGACCCCGATCTGGCCCTGCGCGGCCTCGTCCGGCTCGTGGAGGCCGAGGAGGCGGGCGAGCGGCAGGTGCTGCTCGACACCCTCGTGACCGCCAAGCCCCTGCGGGACCGGCTCCTCGGGGTCCTCGGGGCGTCCGAGGCGCTCGGCGACCATCTGGCCCGGCACCCGCGCGACTGGCAGGCGCTCGTCACGTACGAGGCGGTCGACCTGCACCCCGGGGTCGCCGAGTTCGAGCGCGGGCTCGCCGAGGCCGTCGACCCGGACTCGCTGCGCGTCGGCTACCGGCGGTGCCTGCTCACCCTGGCCGCCCGGGACGTCTGCGGGACCACCGGCCTCGCCCAGACCGCCGCCGAGCTGGCCGACCTCGCCACCGCCACCCTTCGCGCCGCCCTCGCCATCGCCCGCACGGCGGCCCCCGAGGACGCGGCGCAGTGCCGGCTCGCCGTCGTCGCGATGGGCAAGTGCGGCGGGCACGAGCTGAACTACGTCTCCGACGTCGACGTGATCTTCGTGGGGGAGGCGCGCGACGGGGTCGACGAGAACAAGGCCATGCAGGCCGCCACCCGGCTGGCCGCCCACATGATGCGGATCTGCTCCGACAACACCCCCGAGGGCACCATCTGGCCGGTCGACGCCAACCTCCGCCCCGAGGGGCGCAACGGGCCCCTGGTGCGCACCCTCACCTCCCACCTCGCCTACTACCAGCGGTGGGCGAAGACCTGGGAGTTCCAGGCGCTGCTGAAGGCCCGGGCGGTCGCCGGGGACCCGGAGCTGGGCGCCGAGTACGTCGAGGCCGTCTCGCCGCTCGTCTGGCAGGCCGCCGACCGGGAGAACTTCGTCCCCGACGTGCAGAAGATGCGCCGCCGCGTCGTCGACAACATCCCCGCCGACCGGATAGACCGCGAGCTGAAGCTCGGGCCCGGCGGGCTGCGGGACGTCGAGTTCGCCGTACAGCTGCTCCAGTTGGTGCACGGGCGCAGTGACGCCTCGCTGCACAGCGGGACCACGCTGGAGGCCCTGCGGGCGCTCGCCGAGGGCGGGTACGTGGGGCGCGCGGACGCCGCCCAGCTCGATGAGGCGTACCGCTTCCTGCGCTCCATGGAGCACCGCATCCAGCTCTACCGGCTGCGCCGCACCCACCTGGTCCCCGAGGACGAGGCGGATCTGCGGCGGCTCGGGCGGTCGCTCGGGATGCGGACCGACCCGGTCGCCGAGCTCAACAAGGCGTGGCGGCGGCACGCCTCCGTGGTGCGGCGGCTGCACGAGAAGATCTTCTACCGGCCGCTCCTGGACGCCGTGGCCCAGCTGGCCCCCGCCGAGTCCCGGCTCAGCGCGAAGGCCGCCGCGATCCGGCTGGAGGCGCTGGGGTACGCGGATCCGGCCGCCGCCCTGCGCCACCTGGAGGCCCTCTCCTCCGGGGTCTCCCGCAAGGCGGCGATCCAGCGCACGCTGCTGCCGGTGCTGCTCGGCTGGTTCGCGGACTCCGCCGACCCGGACGCCGGGCTCCTCGGCTTCCGCAAGGTGTCCGACGCGCTGGGCAAGACCCCGTGGTACCTGCGGCTCCTGCGCGACGAGGGCGCGGCGGCGGAGAACCTCGCCCGGGTCCTCTCCGCCGGCCGCCTCGCCCCCGACCTGCTCATGCGGGCCCCGGAGGCGGTGGCGATCCTGGGCGACCCGGAGGGGCTGAAGCCCCGCACCCGGGAACACCTGGAGCAGGAGGTGCTGGCGGCGGTGGGGCGCGCGGGGGGCGCGGAATCGGCGGTCGCGGTGGTGCGCGGGGTGCGGCGGCGGGAGCTGTTCCGGACCACGGCCGCCGACATCATCGGCTCGTACGGCACCGAGGACAGCCCGGCCGAGCAGGACCACGGGGCCCTCGTCGACCGGGTCGGCTCCGCCGTCACCGACCTCAACGCCGCCACCATCGCGGGCGCGCTGCGGGCCGCCGTACGGGAGCGGTGGGGCGACACCCTGCCGACCCGGTTCGCCGTCATCGGCATGGGCCGCTTCGGCGGGCACGAGCTGAGTTACGGCTCCGACGCCGACGTCCTCTTCGTGCACCGGCCGCGCGAGGGCGTGAGCGACGAGGAGGCGGCCCGGGCCGCCAACGCGGTCGTGGGGGAGATGCGGAGGCTTCTTCAGCTGCCGACCGCCGATCCGCCCCTGCTCATCGACGCCGACCTGCGGCCCGAGGGCAAGACCGGGCCGCTGGTACGGACCCTGAAGTCGTACGAGGCGTACTACCGGCGCTGGTCGCTGGTCTGGGAGAGCCAGGCGCTGCTGCGGGCCGAGCCGATGGCGGGCGACGCGGAGCTGGGGCGCGACTTCATCGAGGTCGTCGACCCGCTGCGGTATCCGGCGGAGGGGCTGGGTGAGGACGCCGTACGCGAGATCCGTCGGCTCAAGGCCCGGATGGAGTCCGAGCGGATGCCGCGCGGCGCGGACCCCACGCTCCACGCGAAGCTGGGGCGCGGCGGGCTGAGCGACGTCGAGTGGACCGTCCAGCTGATGCAGATGCAGCACGGGTGGGCGGAGCCGGGGCTGCGGACGACCCGTACGCGGGAGGCACTGGCGGCGGCGTGCGCGGCGGGGCTGATCCCGGCCGAGGACGCGGAGATGCTGGACGAGGCGTGGGTGCTGGCCACCCGGGTGCGCAACGCGGTGATGCTGGTACGGGGGCGGGCGAGCGACACGTTCCCGTCCGACTCCCGGGAGATGACCGCGGTGGGGCGGTACCTGGGGTACGAGCCGGGGCACGTCGGGGACATGCTGGACGACTACCGGCGCATCACACGGAGGGCGCGCGCGGTGGTGGAGGAGCGGTTCTACGGGGCCGGGTGAGGGCGGGGAAGCTAGGAGCCGGGTTCCTGGGCAGCTGGGGGATCGGGGAGCCGGGGTTCCCGGGGGCCGGGGGCTTCGGCCCCGGACACCCGCAGCTTCCGGCCGCCCCGGACACCCGCAGCTTCCGGCCCCGGACACCCGAGGCCGGCCGGTCGCGCTACGGCCTCCGGGCCCCTGCCGTCTCCGGCTCCGGGGTGGGTTCCGTGCTCGGGCGGGGCAGCCGTGCCGAGCGCACCCCCGTCAGTCTGCCGGTCTTCTGCGTGGGCACCCACTTCGGCAGGTGGTGCGGCAGCGAGCCGTACCAGGTGCGGGAGACCGCGTAGCCGAAGGCGAGGCAGATCATGCCGCCCACCGCGTCCAGCCAGAAGTGGTTGGCGGTGGCCACGATGACGACCAGGGTGAGCGTCGGGTAGAGCAGGCCCAGGATGCGGGCCCAGGGGGCCGAGGCCAGGGCGAAGATCGTCAGGCCGCACCAGAGAGACCAGCCGATGTGCATCGACGGCATCGCCGCGTACTGGTTCGACATGTTCTTGAAGTTGCCCGAGGCCATCGAGCCCCAGGTCTCGTGCACGAGCACCGTGTCGATGAAGTTCGCGCCGTTCATCAGACGGGGGGGAGCCAGCGGGTAGAGGTAGTAGCCGAGCAGGGCCACCGCCGTCGTCGCGAAGAGCACGAGGCGCGTTGCCGCGTACCGGCCGGGGTGGCGGCGGAAGAGCCAGACGAGGACGCCGATGGTCACGACGAAGTGCAGCGTCGCGTAGTAGTAGTTCATCGACACGATCAGCCATGTCACGGAATTGACCGCGTGATTGACCGTTTCCTCGAACGCGAGGCCCATGGACTTCTCCGCCGACCAGATCCAGTCCGCGTTCGCCAGGGCCTGCGCCTTCTGCTCGGGCACGGCGTTGCGCACGAGCGAGTACAGCCAGTAACTGACCGCGATGAGCAGGATCTCGAACCAGAGCCGGGGTCGGCCGGGCGAGCGCAGTGCGCGGAGCCGGGCCTGCCAGCCGGAGTCACCGGTGGCGGGTGAGGTGGCGGGCGGCTCGGGGGCCGCCTCGGCCACGATGGGTGAAGAACCGGCCGTCGACCGGCCTTCCTGTGCTGTCACGTCCGTTTCACCCATAGGCAGAGAGTCTTCCATAGAGATTCCCCTGCCCTCGATCATCCTCCGGTCGGGTTCCGGTCGCACATTCTGCACCTCAAGGATGAGTGTGCGACCCTGAGGCCGTTCCGGGGCCGGAGGCCGTCGTACCGCGAACCACCAGCTCGGGCATGAAGACGAACTCGCTGTGCGGGGCCGGGGTCCCGCCGATCTCCTCCAGCAGCGTGCGCACCGCGGCCTGGCCCATCGCCGTCACCGGCTGCCGGATGGTGGTCAGCGGCGGATCGGTGAACGCTATGAGGGGCGAGTCGTCGTAGCCGACGACGGAGAGGTCCCGGGGGACTTCCCTGGAGAGCCTGCGGGCCGCCCGGATCGCCCCGAGCGCCATCATGTCGCTCGCGCAGACGACCGCCGTGCAGCCGCGCTCCATCAGGGCGGAGGCGGCGGCCTGGCCACCCTCCAGCGTGTACAGGGAGTGCTGGATCAACCCCTCGACCTCGTCCGGGGACAGGCCCAGCTGCTCCTGCATGGTGGAGTGGAAGCCCTCGATCTTGCGGAGCACCGGCACGAAGCGCTTGGGGCCGACCGCGAGGCCGATACGGGTGTGGCCCAGCGCCACCAGATGCGTGACCGCGAGCCGCATCGCCGCCCGGTCGTCGGGGGAGATGAACGGGGCCTGCACCTTGGCGGAGAAGCCGTTCACCAGCACGAAGGGGACGCCCTTGCCGCGCAGTTGCTCGTAGCGCTGCATATCGGCGGAGGTGTCGGCGTGCAGCCCGGAGACGAAGATGATGCCCGATACGCCCCGGTCCACCAGCATTTCGGTGAGTTCGTCCTCGGTGGAGCCGCCGGGGGTCTGGGTGGCGAGGACCGGTGTGTACCCCTGCCGGGTCAGTGCCTGGCCGATGACCTGGGCCAGCGCCGGGAAGATGGGGTTCTCCAGCTCGGGTGTGATCAGTCCGACCAGGCCCGCGCTGCGCCTGCGCAGCCGTACGGGGCGTTCGTAGCCCAGGACGTCGAGCGCCGCGAGGACGGATTCGCGGGTGGTCGCCGCGACCCCGGGCTTGCCGTTCAGGACTCGGCTGACCGTCGCTTCGCTGACCCCCGCCTGAGTTGCGATATCGGCAAGCCGTGCGGTCATGTGAGTGGACTGTACCGGGCCGGTGTCGGATTGCCCACCGTGCGGCGGGCGGGGGGAACGCCGTGCGGCGGGCGGGGGCCCGTGCTCGCCCGGAGGTCCCTTGCCGCGTGCCTGCGTAACAAGGTCTCCGAGCCTCCGTAGCAGGGTCTCCGGCAAGGTCTTGCAAGCTCTTGCGGCCCCCGATCGCGGGCTGCGGTCAGATCGTCGCACTGCGGATATGCCGTACGTGGCCTGCCCCTGCCAGGGTCCCCTCGCTCCCGTCAAGGGGCTTGACGGCAACCTTGAGGACACGCGAATGTAACGATCAACAGGGCTTGCAGAAATCTTCCGCAAGGTCTTTCGGTGGTCTTTCATCCTTGTTACGTTCACGTCGACCCGGCGCCGCGACGGAGCGGTACGGCAGTTGAAGGAGTTCAGATGCGACGTGGCATAACGGCCACCGCCCTGGTCGCGGCCCTGGCGCTCGCGGCGACCGCCTGCGGCAGTGACGGCAAGTCCGACGGCGGTTCGAGCTCGGGCGAGCTCTCCGGCACCGTGACCTGGTGGGACACCTCCAGCGTCGGCAGCGAGGACAAGGTCTTCAAGAAGCTGGCCGCAGGCTTCGAGAAGAAGCACCCGAAGGTCGACGTCAAGTACGTCAGCGTCCCCTTCGGTGACGCGCAGAACAAGTTCAAGAACGCGGCCCAGGCCGGCAGCTCCGCGCCCGACGTGATCCGCTCCGAGGTCGCCTGGACGCCGGACTTCGCCTCGCTCGGCTACCTGGCCCCGCTGGACGGCACCGCCGCCCTGAAGAACCAGGACGACTTCCTGCCGCAGGCCGTCGCCTCCACCAAGTACGACGGCAAGACCTTCGCCGTCCCGCAGGTCATCGACTCCATGGGCATCTTCTACAACAAGAAGCTGATGGAAAAGGCGGGCGTCGAGGCCCCCGCCAACCTGGACGAGCTGAAGACCGCCGCCAAGAAGATCAAGGACAAGACCGGCAAGACCGGCCTCTACCTGCGCGGCGACGACCCGTACTTCTTCCTCTCCTTCCTGTACGGCGAGGGCGGCGACCTGGTCGACGCCGAGACCAAGACCGTCACCGTGGACAAGCCCGAGGGCGTCAAGGCCTTCCAGGCGGTCAAGGACCTGGTCGACGACGGCACCGCGAAGACGGATGCCTCGGACGGCTGGGAGAACATGATGCAGGCGTTCAAGAACGGCGACGTCGCGATGATGATCAACGGCCCCTGGGCCGTCGCCGACACGCTGACCGGCAAGGAGTTCGCCGACAAGGACAACCTGGGCATCGCCACGGTCCCGGCCGGTTCCGCCGCCCACGGCGCCCCGCAGGGCGGTCACAACCTCGCGGTCTACGCCGGTTCGAAGAACCTGGAGGCCTCCTACGCCTTCGTCGAGTACATGACGTCCGTGGAGTCCCAGGCCACCACCGCCGGTGAGCTGAACCTGCTGCCGACGCGCACCTCCGCGTACGCCAAGAAGGAAGCCGTCAACAGCGAGATCGTCGGCTTCTTCAAGCCGGTCGTCGAGACCGCCGTCGAGCGCCCCTGGATCCCCGAGGGCGGCAGCCTCTTCGCCCCGCTGGGCGTCGAGTACACCAAGGTCCTCACCAACCAGACCACGCCGGAGAAGGCCGCCAAGGCGACCGGCGACGCGTACCGCAAGCTCCTCGACGGCTGGAAGTAACAGGAAGGTTGGCCGACTGATGGCTGTCCACACCAGCCAGTCGGTGGCGAAGGCCGCGGGCGGGAACACCGCCCGCGGCCGGAGCCGCGGTACTGGCACCCCACCACCGGCCCCCGGCCGTTTCCGGCGCGGTCTGTCGACCCACTGGTACGCCTGGACCATGGTCGCCCCGGTCGTCCTCGTGATCGGCGTGATCATCGGCTACCCGCTGCTGCGCGGTATCTACCTGTCGATGACCGACGCCACCGAGCGCAACGTCGCGCGCACCATCGGCGTCAACGAGATGCCCGCCACCTACAAGTTCGTCGGGGCGGACAACTACATCGAGGCGCTGACCGGTTCGCAGTTCCTCGGCACGCTCGGCTGGACGCTGGTGTGGACGGTCTCCTGCGTGAGCATCACGTTCGCCCTCGGCATGGGCCTCGCCAACATCCTCAACCGCAGGATCGCCGGCCGCTCCGCCTACCGCATGGCCCTCATCCTCCCGTGGGCCATCCCCGGCTTCGTCTCGGTCTTCGCCTGGCGCTTCCTCTACAACGAGGAGCGCGGCCTGCTCAACTCCCTGCTCGGCGGTGTGGGCGTCGACGGCATCCCGTGGCTGAACGACCCGACCTGGGCCAAGTTCGCCGTCATCGCCGTCAACGTCTGGCTCGGCATCCCCTTCATGATGGTCGCCCTGCTCGGCGGACTCCAGTCCATCCCCTCGGAGCAGTACGAGGCCGCCGAGATGGACGGGGCCACCGCCTGGCAGCGGTTCCGCCACATCACGCTGCCCGGACTGCGCCCGGTCTCCACCACGGTGATCCTGCTCTCCACCATCTGGACCTTCAACATGTTCCCGGTGATCTTCCTGCTGACCCGCGGCGGACCCGGTGAGGCGACCCAGATCCTCGTCACCCAGGCGTACAAGTTCTCCTTCGAGATCAACCCGCGCGACTTCGCGCAGTCCTCCACGTGGGGCGTGCTGATCCTCGTACTCCTGATGCTCTTCGCCGTGATCTACCGGCGAGTCCTGCGCACCCAGGGAGACAACTGGTGACCACCGTGACCAACACCCCCGCGCGGCACGCCGTGCCCAAGGTCCGGCTGCGCGGCGAACGCTCCCCGCTCGCCTCCGTCGCCCTGCACCTCACCCTGATCACCGCCTCGGTGATCGCGGTCTTCCCGGTGCTGTGGGTCCTGCTGACCTCGCTCAAGCCCGCCAAGTACGCGACCACCACGGACTTCTTCCGCGAGACCACGTTCGTCAACTACACGAACCTCATCCGCGACACCGAGTTCCTCAACTGGTTCGCCAACTCCGCGATCATCGCCGGACTCTCCACCGTCATCGGCGTCTTCGTCTCCGCCACCACCGGCTACGCGGTGAGCCGCTTCCGCTTCCCCGGCAAGCGCGGGCTGATGTGGACGCTGCTGATCACCCAGATGTTCCCGGTCGCCGTCCTCATCGTGCCGATCTACAACATCATGGCGAGCCTCGGACTGCTCAACACGTCCGCCGGTCTCGTCATCACCTACCTCACCATCGCGGTGCCGTTCTGCGCCTGGATGATGAAGGGCTTCTTCGACACCATCCCGCGCGAGATCGACGAGTCGGGCGAGGTCGACGGCCTCACCCCGTTCGGCACCTTCTGGCGGCTGATCCTGCCGCTGGCCAAGCCGGGCCTCGCGGTCACCGCGTTCTACTTCTTCATCACCGCCTGGGGCGAAGTGGCGTACGCCTCCGCCTTCCTGGTCGGTGACGAGAACCTGACGCTCGCCGGCGGACTCCAGAAGTTCGTCAACCAGTACGGAGCGCAGTGGGGCCCGATGACCGCCGCCTCCGTCCTCATCGCCATCCCGGCCGCCCTGGTCTTCCTGTTCGCGCAGAAGCACCTGGTCACCGGCATGTCCGCCGGAGCCGTCAAGGGCTGAGAGACCTCCTGGACACCAGTACCCGCACGCATCACCGCATTTGTCACGGCGGCGCCGGCTCCCCGACCCGGACACCGGCGCCGCTCCCCACCCAGACACCCCAGGGACGACATGACCCAGCACCTCGCTGCCCCCTCCACCGGCACGTCCGACGACGCCCCGGGCCACCGCACCGGCTGGTGGCAGGACGCGGTGATCTACCAGGTCTATCCGCGGAGCTTCGCCGACGGCAACGGTGACGGCATGGGCGACCTCGCCGGTGTCACCGCCCGCCTGCCCTACCTGCGGGACCTCGGTGTCGACGCGGTGTGGCTCTCCCCCTTCTACGCCTCCCCGCAGGCCGACGCCGGTTACGACGTCGCCGACTACCGGGCCATCGACCCGATGTTCGGCACCCTGCTGGACGCCGACGCGCTGATCCGCGAGGCGCACGGCCTGGGCCTGCGCATCATCGTCGACCTGGTGCCCAACCACTCCTCCGACCAGCACGAGTGGTTCAAGCGCGCCCTGGCCGAGGGCCCCGGCTCCGCGCTGCGCGAGCGCTACCACTTCCGCCCGGGCAAGGGCACGAACGGCGAACTCCCGCCCAACGACTGGGAGTCCATCTTCGGCGGCCCCGCCTGGACCCGTACGGTGAACCCGGACGGCACCCCCGGCGACTGGTATCTCCACCTCTTCGCCCCCGAGCAGCCCGACTTCAACTGGGAGCACCCGGCCGTCGCCGACGAGTTCCGCTCCATCCTGCGCTTCTGGCTCGACATGGGCGTCGACGGCTTCCGCGTCGATGTCGCCCACGGCCTCGTCAAGGCCGAGGGCCTGCCCGACCTCGGCACCCACGACCAGCTCAAGCTGCTCGGCAACGACGTGATGCCCTTCTTCGACCAGGACGGCGTCCACGCGATCTACCGCAGCTGGCGCACGATCCTGGACGAGTACCCCGGCGAGCGCATTGCCGTCGCGGAAGCGTGGACCCCGACCGTCGAGCGCACCGCCAACTACGTGCGCCCCGACGAGATGCACCAGGCGTTCAACTTCCAGTACCTGGGCACCGCCTGGGACGCGGCGGAGCTGCGCGAGGTCATCGACGTCTCGCTCGACGCGATGCGCCCGGTCGGCGCCCCCACCACCTGGGTGCTCTCCAACCACGACGTCACCCGGCACGCCACCCGGTTCGCCAACCCGGCGGGCCTGGGCACCCAGATCCGTACCCCCGGCGACCGCGAACTCGGCCTGCGCCGGGCCCGCGCCGCCACCCTCCTGATGCTCGCCCTGCCCGGCTCCGCCTACGTCTACCAGGGCGAGGAGCTCGGCCTGCCCGACGTCACCGACCTGCCCGACGAGGCCCGCCAGGACCCCTCGTTCTTCCGCGCCGAGGGCCAGGACGGCTTCCGCGACGGCTGCCGCGTCCCGATCCCGTGGACCCGCGAGGGCACGTCGTACGGGTTCGGCGAAGGCGGCAGCTGGCTCCCGCAGCCCACCGGCTGGGGCGAGCTCTCCGTGGAGGCGCAGACCGGCGTGGAGGGCTCCACCCTGGAGCTGTACCGGGCCGCGCTCGCCGCCCGCCGGGACCACCCGGGCCTCGGCGCGGGCACGGACGTGGAGTGGCTGGACGGCCCCGAGGGCGTTCTCGTCCTCGCCCGCCCCGGCTTCGTCTGCACCGTCAACACCACCGGTGCCCCGGTCCGCATCACCGCCCGGGGCCGGGTGCTGCTCGCCAGCTCCCCGGTCACCGTCGACGGCGCCGAGGCCGTACTGCCCGCCGACACCACGGTGTGGTGGACGGTGTGACACTGCCCGCACCCAGGACCACGGCGGCGCCCCGCCTCTCCGACATCGCCGGACAGGCGGCGGTCAGCGAGGCGACGGTCAGCCGGGTCCTGAACGGGAAGCAGGGCGTCGCGGACACCACGCGTCAGCGGGTGCTCGCGGCGCTCGACATCCTGGGCTACGAGCGGCCCGTACGGCTGCGGCAGCGCAGCGCCGGACTGATCGGCCTGGTGACGCCCGAACTCACCAACCCGATCTTCCCGGCGTTCGCGCAGTCCGTCGAACAGGTGCTGGCCGGACACGGCTACACCCCCGTGCTCTGCACCCAGCTCCCGGGCGGGGCGACGGAGGACGAGCTGGTCGAACAGCTCGTGGAGCGGGGAGTCGGCGGGATCGTCTTCCTCTCCGGGCTGCACGCCGACACCTCGGCCGACCCGGCCCGGTACGCCGCGCTCACCGAGCGCGGTGTGCCGTTCGTCCTGATCAACGGCTACAACGAACGGATCAGCGCCCCCTTCGTCTCGCCCGACGACAACGCCGCCGTACGGATGGCCGTCGGTCACCTCGCCGAGCTCGGCCACCGCCGGATCGGCCTGGCCATCGGCCCGCAGCGGTACGTCCCGTCACGGCGCAAGCGCGACGGGTTCGTGGAGGCGGCGATCTCGCTGCTGGGCATGGACCGGGCGGAGGCCGAAGGGCTCGTCTGCTCCACGCTGTTCAGCGTGGAGGGCGGCCAGGTGGCGGCGGGGGCCCTGCTGGACGCGGGGTGCACCGGCATCGTCTGCGGCAGCGACCTGATGGCCCTGGGTGTCGTGCGCGCCGCCCGGGGGAGGGGGCTCGACGTCCCGCGTGACGTCTCGGTCGTCGGCTTCGACGACTCGCAGCTCATCGCCTTCACCGACCCGCCGCTGACCACTGTGCGCCAGCCCGTGCAGGCGATGGCGGCGGCCGCGGTGGGCGCGTTGCTGGAGGAGATCGGCGGGAGCCCGGTGCAGCGCACGGAGTACGTGTTCCAGCCGGAGCTGGTGGTACGCGGCTCGACGGCGGCGGTCCGCACGGACTGACCCGAACACGGCGGAACACGTACAGGAGAGGCACCAGGAGTCGGCCCAGGAAGGGCCGGCGGGGAGTTTCAGCGACTCCGGGTGCCTCTCTTGTCCGTGACCGGCCCGGCCGGCCGGGCGCGTGGAGTCCGGCACCGCGAAGCAGCACCGGAACCCTCGGCCGACCGGACCGGAGGCAGGTGAAACGTAACAGGCCCGCAATATCTTGCGAAAGACCTTGCAGCAAGAAACCGCGAAGAAAAATGGCTTGTTTCGTGGATGTGAGCGGGGGATGTCCAAAGGGTTGACCAGTCCCTGACGGCCTCGTACGGTCTGGTCCGCGGCAAGGTTTGCATTCTTGCAGCAAGAACCTTCAGGAGCCTTGAGGGCATGGCGCGTTGCCGGCTGAGGCTGCACCGTCACCCGCGTTTCCCCCACCCGCAGGAGGAAAGACATGGCACGCAGACCCCTGTCTGCCGCGCTCGCCCTCGTGGCCGGCGCCGCTGCCGCCCTCGTCATCCCCACCGGATTCGGCACCGCGTCCCCCGCGCTGGCCGCCGCTCCGGGCGACAAGGACGTCACGGCCGTACTGTTCGAGTGGAAGTTCGCCTCCGTGGCCAAGGCCTGCACGGACTCCCTGGGTCCGGCGGGCTACGGCTACGTCCAGGTCTCGCCGCCCCAGGAGCACATCCAGGGCGGCCAGTGGTGGACGTCGTACCAGCCCGTCAGCTACAAGATCGCCGGTCGGCTCGGTGACCGGGCCGCCTTCTCCGCCATGGTGAACACGTGTCACTCGGCCGGGGTCAAGGTCGTCGTGGACGCCGTCATCAACCACATGTCGGCGGGCAACGGCACGGGCACCGGAGGCTCGTCGTACACCAAGTACAACTACCCGGGCATCTACTCCGGCAGCGACATGGACGACTGCCGGGCGGAGATCACGAACTACCGGGACCGCGCCAACGTCCAGAACTGCGAACTCGTCGGCCTCGCGGACCTGGACACGGGCGAGGAGTACGTACGCGGCAGGATCGCCGGATACCTCAACGACCTGCTCTCCCTCGGCGTCGACGGCTTCCGGATCGACGCGGCCAAGCACATGCCCGCCGCCGACCTCGCCAACATCAAGTCCCGGCTGACCAACCCGAACGTCTACTGGAAGCAGGAGGCGATCCACGGGGCGGGCGAGGCCGTCTCGCCCTCGGAGTACCTCGGCACCGGGGACGTCCAGGAGTTCCGGTACGCGCGCGCCCTCAAGCAGGTGTTCCTCAACGAGAACCTCGCCCACCTGAAGAACTTCGGCGAGAGCTGGGGCTTCATGGAGTCCGGCAAGTCCGGTGTCTTCGTCGACAACCACGACACCGAGCGCGTCGGTGACACCCTCAGCTACAAGAACGGCTCCGCCTACACGCTGGCCAACGTCTTCATGCTGGCCTGGCCCTACGGTTCCCCGGACGTCCACTCCGGCTACGAGTTCAGCGACCACGACGCCGGACCGCCCAACAACGGCCAGGTGAACGCCTGTTACGCCGACGGCTGGAAGTGCCAGCACGACTGGCGCGAGATCTCCTCCATGGTCGGCCTCCGTAACGCGGCACGCGGCCAGGCCGTCACCAACTGGTGGGACAACGGGGGCGACCAGATCGCCTTCGGCCGGGGGAACAAGGCGTACGTGGCCATCAACCACGAGGGCTCCTCGCTGACCCGGACCTTCCAGACCTCGCTGCCCGCCGGTGACTACTGCGATGTGCAGTCCGGGCGGGGCGTCACGGTGAACGGTTCCGGCCAGTTCACCGCCACGCTCGGCGCCGGTACGGCCGTGGCCCTGCACGCCAACGCCCGTACGTGCTCCGGCGATGGCGGCGGCGGCTCCAACCCCGACCCCGGCCCCGGCAACGGCCAGTCCGGCGCCTCCTTCGGCGTCCACGCCACCACCCAGCTCGGCCAGAACATCCACGTCACCGGGGACCAGGCCGCCCTCGGCAACTGGAACCCGGCGAACGCGCCGAAGCTCGACCCGGCCACGTACCCCGTCTGGAAGCTGGACGTGAACCTGCCCGCCGGGACCACGTTCGCGTACAAGTACGTCCGCAGGGACGCGAACGGCAACGTCACCTGGGAGAGCGGCGCCAACCGCACCGCCACCGTCCCGGCCTCCGGAAAGGTCACGCTGACCGCCGACGTGTGGCGCGGCTGACCCGTACCCCTTCCCCCGGTGGGCCGGAGGCGCGCTGCCTCCGGCCCACCGCCAACCCTCCTGCCACACCAGCCGAGGAGCGACCCTCTCGTGTCCAGAACCACCCTCAGGCGAGGGGTGATCGCCGCGCTCTGCGTGGCGCTGCTGCCCGTCGTCCCGGCGGCCACCGCCGCCGCAGCGCCCCGACCGCCCGCCCCGCCCTCCGATGCGAAACTGGCGAAGGAGGCGGCCCGGCACGACCTCACGCGTGAGCAGTTCTACTTCGTGCTGCCGGACCGGTTCGCCAACGGCTCCACCGCCAACGACCGGGGCGGGCTGAAGGGTTCACGCCTGGAGCACGGCTTCGACCCCACCGACAAGGGGTTCTACCAGGGCGGCGACCTCAAGGGCCTGACCCAGAAGCTCGACTACATCAAGGGCCTCGGCACCACCGCGATCTGGCTCGCCCCGATCTTCAAGAACCGGCCCGTCCAGGGCACCGGCAAGGACGCCTCGGCCGGCTACCACGGTTACTGGATCACCGACTTCACCCAGGTCGACCCGCACTTCGGCACCAACGCCGACCTGGAGAAGCTGATCGACAAGGCCCACGCCAAGGGCATGAAGGTCTTCTTCGACGTCATCACCAACCACACCGCCGACACCGTCGACTACGCGGAGAAGGCCTACGGCTACAAGCCCAAGGGTGCCTTCCCCTACCTCGACAAGGACGGCCGCCCCTTCGACGACCGCGAGGAAGTGAAGAAGGTCGACCGGGACTCGTTCCCGTACACCCCGGTGACGGTCCCCGGCGCGGAGAAGAAGGTCCCGTCCTGGCTCAACGACCCGACGATGTACCACAATCGGGGCGACTCGACGTGGGCGGGCGAGTCCAACGAGTACGGCGACTTCTCCGGGCTCGACGACCTGTGGACCGAGCGTCCCGAGGTCGTGGAGGGCATGCGGAAGATCTACGAGAAGTGGGTCCGCGACTTCGGCATCGACGGGTTCCGCATCGACACCGTCAAACACGTCGACCTGGACTTCTGGACCCAGTGGGCCACCGCGCTCGACGCGTACGCGGCCAAGCGGGGCCGGAAGGACTTCTTTATGTTCGGTGAGGTCTACTCCGCCGATCCGGCGATCACCTCGCCGTACGTCACGCGGGGCCGCCTGGACTCGACGCTGGACTTTCCGTTCCAGGAGGCCGCCCGGCAGTTCGCCTCCCAGGGCGCCCCGGCCGACCGGCTCGCCTCGGTGTACGGCCAGGACTACCGCTACACCACGGACAAGGCCAACGCCTACGAGCAGGTCACCTTCCTCGGCAACCACGACATGGGCCGCATCGGGACCTTCCTCAAGCAGGACAACCCGCAGGCCGGTGACGCCGAGCTGCTGAAGCGGGCCCGGCTCGCGAATGAGCTGATGTTCCTCGGCCGGGGCAACCCGGTCATCTACTACGGCGACGAGCAGGGCTTCACCGGAGCGGGCGGCGACAAGGACTCCCGCCAGACCCTCTTCGCCTCGAAGACCGCCGACTACCTGGACGACGACCAGCTCGGCACCGACCGCACCCACGCCTCGGACGCGTACGACACCACGCACCCCATCTACCGCTCCATCGCCGGGCTCGCCAAGCTCACCAAGGACCACCCGGCGCTGCGGGACGGGGTGCAGAGCGAGCGGTACGCGCAAGGCTCGGTGTACGCCACCTCGCGCATCGAGACCAAGCGGCCGTACGAGTACCTGGTCGCCTCCAACAACGCCACCACCCCGAAGAAGGTCCAGCTCGCCACCGAGTCGGCCGGGGTCAACTTCCGTACGATCTACGGTGGTTCCGGCGCGGTCCGCAGCGGTGCGGACAAGAAGGTCACCGTCACCGTGCCCGCCCTCTCCAGCATCGTGCTGCGGGCGGAGAAGCCGCTCGGCGCCCCCGCCACCAAGCCCGTGATCACGCTGAAGGCCCCGGCCGCCGGAGCGACCGGCACCGTCGAGATCGCCGCCGATGTGGACGGCGGCCAGCTCAACCGGGTGGTCTTCGCCGCCCAGGTGGGCAACGGCAAGTGGCAGACGCTCGGTTCGGCCGACCATGCCCCGTACCAGGTCACCCAGTACCTCGACGGGACGGTGAAGGCGGGAACGCCCCTGCGCTACAAGGCCGTTGTCGTCGACCGGGCGGGCCGTACCTCCAGCGCCCTCGCCGCCACCACCGCCGGGCAGACCCCGCCGGTCCCGAAGCCCGTCGCCGTCGAGCGCGACCGGGCCGTCGTCCACTACCAGCGTACGGACGGCGACTACGAGGGCTGGCAGCTCAAGTCCGGTACCAAGACCGCCGACTTCATCGGGCGGAGCGCGTTCGGCGCGTTCGCCTGGCTCGACCTGGAGGAGGGCACGGGCTCGGTCCCGTACACCGTCGAGAAGAACGGCACGGCGGACGGCCCGGAGCGGACCATCGACCTCGGGGTGACCGGGCAGGTCTGGGTGGAGCAGGGCAAGGACGGGCAGGCGGTCGAAGCCCCCGAGGCCCCGCCGCAGGACACCACCAAGGCGGTCCTCAACTACCACCGGGCCGACGGGAATTACGACGGCTGGGGGATTCACACCTGGACCGGCGCCAAGGAGCCCACCGACTGGGCCAAGCCGCTGATGCCGGTCAGGGAGGACGCCTACGGGGTCACCTTCGAGGTGCCGCTCGTCGATGGCGCCACCTCGCTGAGCTACATCCTGCACAAGGGCGACGAGAAGGACCTCCCCAGCGACCAGTCCCTGGACATCGCCACGTACGGCCACGAGGTCTGGCTGATCGGCGGCAGGCCCGGCTATCTGCTCCCGCAGGTCGGCGGCGGCACGGCTCCCGACCTCGGAAAGGCCGAGGCGCAGTGGATCGACGCGAACACCGTCGTCTGGAAGGTGAAGACCACCGACGCCACCAGCCAGCAGCTCGTGTACGCGAAGAAGGGCGGCATCTCCGTCGTCGACGGGGCGCTCTCCGACGAGGGCCAGTGGCTGCGGCTCAACCAGGCCGCGCTGAGTGACGCGCAGAAGGCCGAGTTCCCGCATCTGAAGGAGTATCCGGCCTTCACCGTCGACCCCCGCGACCGGGACCGCGTCCGCGCATCCCTGCGCGGCCAGGTCATCGCCACCCAGCGCGCCGCCAACGGTGCTCTCCTCGCCGCGACCGGCGTACAGACAGCGGGCATCCTGGACGACCTGTACGGGAAGCACGCGGCGACCGCCGAACTCGGCCCGGTCTTCCGGAAGTCGGTGCCCACCCTCTCCGTGTGGGCCCCCACCGCCGCGACCGTCGCCCTCGAACTCGACGGCCGTACGCACCCGATGAAGCGCGACGACCGCACCGGGGTCTGGTCGGTCACCGGAAAGAAGGAGTGGCGGGGCAAGCCCTACCGGTACGCCGTCACCGTCTGGGCGCCCACCGTCCAGAAGCTGGTCACCAACAAGGTCACCGACCCCTACTCCACCGCCCTGACCGCCGACTCGGCCCGCAGCCTCGTCGTCGACCTCACCGACCCGAAGCTGGCACCGAGCGGCTGGTCCGGCCTGAAGAAGCCCGCCGCCACCCCGCTGCGGGACGCCCAGATCCAGGAGCTGCACGTCCGGGACTTCTCGATCACGGACCGCACGGCGAAGCACCCGGGGGAGTACCGGGCCTTCACCGACACCCGCTCGGCCGGAATGAAGCACCTGAAGAAGCTCGCGGACTCCGGCACCGACTACGTCCACCTGCTGCCCGTCTTCGACATCGGGACGATCCCGGAGAGGAAGGCCGATCAGGCCAAACCCGCCTGCGACCTGCGCGCCTACGCCCCCGACTCCGAGGAGCAGCAGGCCTGCGTGAGCAAGGCCGCCGCCAAGGACGGCTTCAACTGGGGTTACGACCCGCTGCATTACACCGTCCCCGAGGGCTCGTACGCCTCCGACCCCGACGGCACCAAGCGCACGGTCGAGTTCCGGCAGATGGTCCAGGGGCTCAACCAGGCCGGGCTGCGGACCGTCATGGACGTCGTCTACAACCACACCGTCGCCTCCGGCCAGGACGACAAGTCGGTGCTCGACAGGATCGTGCCCGGCTACTACCAGCGGCTCCTGGAGGACGGCACCGTCGCCACCTCCACTTGCTGTGCCAACACCGCGCCCGAGAACACCATGATGGGCAAGCTCGTCGTGGAGTCGGTCGTCACCTGGGCCAAGGAGTACAAGGTCGACGGCTTCCGCTTCGACCTGATGGGCCACCACCCCAAGGAGAACATCCTCGCCGTCCGCAAGGCGCTGGACGGGCTCACGCTCGCCAAGGACGGCGTCGACGGGAAGAAGATCATCCTGTACGGGGAGGGCTGGAACTTCGGCGAGATCGCGGACGACGCCCGCTTCGTCCAGGCCACCCAGAAGAACATGGCCGGAACCGGCATCGCGACCTTCTCCGACCGGGCCCGTGACGCCGTGCGCGGCGGCGGCCCCTTCGACGAGGACCCCGGCGTCCAGGGCTTCGCCTCCGGCCTCTACACCGACCCCAACTCCTCCCCGGCCAACGGCACCCGCGCCGAGCAGAAGGCCCGGCTGCTGCACTACCAGGACCTGATCAAGGTCGGGCTCTCCGGCAACCTCGCCGACTACACCTTCACCGACACCTCCGGGCGTACGGTCAAGGGCTCGGACGTCGACTACAACGGGTCGCCCGCCGGATACGCGGCCGTGCCCGGCGACGCGCTGGCCTACTCCGACGCCCACGACAACGAGACGCTCTTCGACACCCTCGCCTTCAAGCTGCCGGTCTCCACCACGGCCGCCGAGCGGGCCAGGGCCCAGGTGGTCGCGATGGGCGCGTCCGTCCTCTCGCAGGGTCCCTCGCTCTCCCAGGCGGGCACCGATCTCCTGCGCTCCAAGTCGCTGGACCGCAACTCCTACGACAGCGGTGACTGGTTCAACGCCCTGCACTGGGACTGCCGCGACGGCAACGGCTTCGGCCGGGGCCTGCCGCCCGCCGCCGACAACGCGGACAAGTGGTCGTACGCGAAGCCGCTGCTGACGGCCTCCGCCACGATCTCCCCCAAGTGCGCCCAGATCGACGGCGCTTCGGCCGCCTACCGCGATCTGCTCACCATCCGTACGACCGAGAAGGAGTTCTCGCTCGCCACCGCCGGGCAGGTGCAGTCCGCCCTGTCCTTCCCGCTCTCCGGACCGGCCGAGACCCCCGGCGTGATCACCATGCGCCTGGGCAGGCTGGCCGTCGTCCTCAACGCCACCCCGGACACCGCCACCCAGAAGCTCGCCGCCCCGGCGGGGAAGACGTACGCGCTGCACCCGGTCCAGGCCAAGGGTGCGGATCTTACGGTCAAACGAGCCAGGTACGACGGGAAATCAGCCAGTTTCACCGTACCGGGACGCACAGTGGCGGTCTTCGTCCTGCGCTGACAGCCACCGGCACTACGGTGACGGCAGACGTCGGCGAAGGAGCCGCGACAGCCGTCCTGGCCACCGGGCCGGTCCCGCCTTCCCCGTCGAGGCCTTCCTCGCCGGAGGGAGGCGGGACCGGCCCGGTTCGCGCGGCGGGAAGCCCCGTCCGGGGCGGTCGGCTCACCGGCGCCCCCTGCCCCAGCGTGCGGACGGTGATGATGACCAAGGTGGGATTCCTTCCCGAGGAGACGAGCAGCTTCGTCGGGAGGCGGGCCGAACTGGCCCGGCTGGACACCGCGTTGACCACGCGGCGGATGACCACCCTGATCGGGCCCGGCGGCGTCGGCAAGACCCGGCTCGCCGTCCGGGCCGCCCGCGCCGCCGCCGACCGCTACCCGGACGGCGCCTGGTGGGCCGACCTCTCCCCGCTCTACGACGACGCGCTGCTGCTCCCCACCGTCTCGGACGCGGTCGGGCTCGCGGACCACACCCTGCGGATGCCCGTCGAGGCGCTCTGCGAATGGCTCAGCGACAAGCGCCTCCTGCTCGTCCTGGACTCCGCCGAGCATCTGCGCGCCCCCTGCTCCCATCTGCTGGCCGAGGTCCTGACCACCTCGCCCGGCCTGACCGTCCTGGTCACCAGCAGGCAGCCGCTGGGCACCCGGGGCGAGCACGTCGTACGGATCCAGCCGCTGCCGGTCGACGGCGCCCCCGACGCGCTCCGGCTCTTCGAGGACCGGCTGCGCGCGGGCGACCCCCGGGCGGGTCTTGACGCGCCGGGGGACCGGGCGGCCGCCGCCGACATCTGCCGCCGCCTCGAAGGCATCCCGCTCGCCATCGAACTGGCCGCCGCGGGCATCGGCCGCCACACCGTGGCCCAGCTCGCCACCCGTATCGGGACCCGCTTCGACGCCCCGGTGGACGCCGAGGACCTCACCGCCTCCCGGCTCGACCTCCTCGCCGACGACTCCCTCTGGCCCCGCCGCCACCGCACCCTGCGCACCACGATCGGCTGGAGCCACGAGCTCTGCACCCCGCTGGAACGGCTCCTGTGGGCGCGCCTGACCCTGCTCCGTACGGACTTCGACGAGGAGACCGCCCGCGAGGTCTGCACCGGGGGGCCGCTCACCCCCGACGAGGTGGACCGGGCGCTGCAAGGGCTCGTCGCCCAGTCGGTCGTCCAGCGCGACGGCACCCGCTACCGGATGCTCGACACCCTGCGCGAGTACGGCCGCATGTGGCTGACCGAGCTCGGTGAGGAGCGGGCCGCCGCCGACCGGCACGCCACCAGCTTCCTCGGCCTGGCCCGCCGCGCCCACGACGGCTGGACCGGCCCCGACCAGATCTCCTGGTACCACACGGTCGCCGACACCCATCTGGACCTGTGCGCGGCCCTGGACCACCTGCTCGCCCACGATGTGGCGGGCGCGCAGGAGATGGCGGGCCGGGTCGGCTTCTTCTGGGCCTGCTGCGGCCACCTGTCGGAGGCGCGCGGTTACGCCCAGCGGGCGCTGGACGCGGGCCCGGTGGACGGCCCGCACCGGACCCGGCTCCAGTGGGTGCTCGGGGTGGCGGCCCTGCTCCAGGGGGACTTCGCGACCGCCGAGAAGTACGGGGCGCTCTGCACGGCCATCGCGCTGTACGACCGGGACGACGAGGGGATGCTCGGCGCCACCTACCTCTCCGGCCTCACCCAGCTGATGAACGGGGAGCCCGCCGCCGCGCTGGAGGCGGCCGAGCGGGTGCTGCGGATGACGGAGACGGCACCGCCGGACGGAGGGCCTGCGGGGCGTCGGGGCGCCGCTGGGGAGGTCGGTGGGGAGGTCGGCGACGGGGCCGTGGGGGGAGTCGGCGGGGAGGCTACGGGTGCGGCCGCTGAGGAAGCCTCCGGCGAGGCTGCCGTGGACCCTGCCCCTGAGGCCGGTGGGGCCCCTGCCCCCGGGACCCCCGACGACCCCGCCCCCGTGGAGTCGGCCCACCGCCTCCGCTGCCGTCTCATCACCGTCTTCGCGCTCACCGCGCTCGGCCGGCTCGCCGAGTCCTCCCGGGCCGCTGCCGCGCTGCGCCGGTCCTGCGAGCGGGGCGGCGAGTACTGGACCCGCTCCTACGCCGACTACCAGCTCGCCCTGATCGCCCTCCTCCAGGGCCGCCCGGCCGACTCCGCCGCCCATGCCCGCGCGATGCTCGCGGGCAAGCACCGGCTCCGCGACAGCTTCGGCATCGCGCTGGGCCTGGACATCCTCGCCGCCGCGATCGCCGCCCAGGGCGCGGGGGCCCAGGCGGCCCGGGTCTACGGCACCGGACACGCGTACTGGCGGATGGTCGGCCACCCCCAGCGCGGCACCCCCGAGCTGTGCGCGGTCCGCGAGACCTGCGAGCTCCAGGCCCGGGCCGCCGTGGGCGACGAGGCCTACCAGCGCGCCTTCGAACGCGGTCAGGCGGACAACGCGGAGGTCGGTCTCGCCGCCGCGCTCACCAGCGAACTCCAGCTCTGAGGGGCCCCGGGAGGGTGAAGCGCGGGCACCGGTTCGGACCGCGGACTACCCCTGCCACCGCATCCTGGGTTAGGTTAGGCATGCCTAAGTAACCGCTTGGGTTTCCTGACCGCCTCTGGAGAACTCGGATGCGTCCTTTCAGCGCCCGTGCCACGCAGCCGACCCGCGCCGAGCGCGTCCGGTCGATCCTCGTCGTCGCCCATTCGATGACGGTGGTGAGCGACGGGGTGCAGACCGAAGTCCGCCGCCTCGACGGCACGGGGGCGATGGGCCACATCCACCTGCACGCCCCCACCGAGGGCGGCCACGCCCCGGCCGGCCAGCGGGTCCCGGCCCGCCTGGAGTTCACGGACATCGCCCCCACTCCCGTACGGGACCGGCTGCGCGCCCGCGTCACGGTGACCGGCCTGCTGGCGGCGCCGTACAGCACCGACACCAAGAGCTCCACCTGCATGGAGTTCGGCCAGGCGGTCCTGGAGGACGCCGAGGGCCGTACGTTCGTCACGCTCGAAGAGCTGGAGCAGACGGAAACGGACCCGGTCGCCGCGTGCGAGGCGGGGATGCTGACGCACCTGGTCGACGACCACAGCGAGCTCGTCCCGCTGCTGCTGCGCCTCGTCCGCCCCCACCCGGACCGGGGGATGGTGCGGGCCGTGCCCCTGGCCATGGACCGCTACGGGGTGACCCTGCGCCTGGAGTACCCGCACACCCACCGCGATGTACGGCTCCCGTTCCCGAAGCCGGTGACCGAGATCGACCAGGCGGGCCCGCAGATCCACGCCCTCCTGGCCGCCGCCCGCCGCGTCTCGCACCGCAACGGCCTGCTGACTTAAGGGCTTTCGCGCGGCAGCCGCTGCGCCGGGACGGCCGGTACGGCGGGGGCGAGAGCGGAGAGCCGGGCCAGCAGCTCCCCGAACGGGCCCTCCACCGGCTCCTGGGCGAGCACCCGCAGCACGATGTCCGCCATCTCCTGGTCGTAGGCGGCACTGACGGCGGCCAGCGCCGCGAAGTCGTGCACGAGCTGCGTCTCCAGCTCCTCGCGCGGGATGCGCCGCCCGTCCAGCCAGATCAGCGCGGTCGACTCGGCGAGCGAGACCCAGGAGCGAACCACCAACTCCAGCCGCGCGGGCGGGTCTTCCACCCCCAGATGGGTGATGATCTGCTCGTACGCGGCCTGCCGCACCCCGTCGATCATGGCATTGGCCGTGGAGGAGCCGACGGCCGGACCGCCGCGCATCAGCGCGGAGAAGCCCGGCCCGTGCTCGTCGACGAAGTCGAAGAACCGCCCCATCACCCGCAACAGCCGCGCTCCCAGGGGCCCTTCGAGCGGTTCCAGGAAGCGGGCGGCCAGCTCGTCGGCGGCTCGCCGCAGCGCCGCCTCGTACAGGCTCTGCTTCCCCGGGAAGTAGTGGTAGACCAGCGGCCGTGAGATGCCCGCGGCGGCGGCGATCTCATCGATCGACACATCCTCGGGGGAGCGCCGGCTGAACAAGTCCAGCGCGACGCCGATCAGTTGCTGCCTGCGCTCGTCGACGCCCATCCTGCGCCGTACCCCGGTCGTCATCCGGACAGCCTAGCCGGGGTGGGCGCCGCCATCGGTCACAGGTCCAGGACGAGGCGCCCGCTCCGGCACCGCGAGACACAGATCAGCATCGAGTCACCCCGCTCGTCGTCGGTCAGTAGCTCGTCCCGGTGGTCGATCTCGCCCGCCAGGACGCGCTGTTGGCAGGTCCCGCAGAAGCCCTGCTCGCAGGAGTACGAGACATGGGGCAGCTCCTCGCGCACTGCCGCCAGCACTGACTGCCCGGCCGCCACCTGGACCGTACGTCCGCTGCGGTGCAGCTCCACCTCGAAGGCGCCGGAGTCCCCGGCCTCGCCCGTCGCGGCGGAGAACCGCTCCAGATGCAGGGTGCGGCCCTCGGGGAGCGCGGCGGTGACGGCGGCCATCAGGGGCTCGGGGCCACAGCAGTAGACCGCCGTGCCGGGCGCGATGTCCGCCAGCGCGGCGGCGGTGTCCGGGTGCCCCGCCTCGTCCTGCGCGACCACGGTCACCCGCCCGCCCTCGGCCCCGAGCTTCTCGATCTCGTCCAGGAACGGCATCGAGGCCCGCGACCGACCCCCGTACAGCAGACGCCAGTCGGCCCCCCGCGCGGCCAGCGAACGCAGCATCGGCAGGATCGGGGTGATCCCGATCCCGCCCGCGACGAAGACATACGCCTCCGCCGCCACCAGCGGGAACCGGTTGCGCGGCCCGCGCACCTCGATCTCCTCGCCCTCCTGGAGCTGCTCGTGCACCTCCCGCGACCCGCCCCGCCCGTCCGCCACCAGCCGGGTCGCGACCGTGTACGTACCCGGGTCGTCCGGATCACCGCAGAGCGAGTACTGCCGCACGAGCCCCGAGGGCAGGACGAGGTCCAGATGGGCCCCGGGCTGCCAGGGCGGCAACTGGGCACCCTCAAGCCGCAGTTGTACGACCCCGTCGGCGATGGTGGTCCGTTCGGTGACGAGCAGTCGCCGGACGGCGGTGGCCCGCCGCTGGGAGTGCCCGGATATCGGCTCGGGCAGGGCGGGCATCGGCCACAGCGGGGACCGGGTGATCCGGCGGCGCAGCGCCCGCCGGGTGAGCAGGGCGGCACCGGCGACCACGACGACGGTACGGAGACGGGGCAGGGCCATGGGTCAGGACGTTCCCGTCGTACGGGCCTCGGCGGCGAGCGCCGCGGGCGAATGGGCGAGGTAGTCGACGGCCTGGGCCGTACTGCCCTCCTGGGAGGGGTGGTACGACCGGCTCAGATAGCTGGGTATGGACCGCAGGATCGCGCCCGTACCGGGCAGCGTCCCTTCCTTCCCGCTGGTGTGGAACGCCTTGAACGTGGCTTTGCCGTCCAGCAGGCTCGGATCGTTCTCCATGAAGAACCGGGTGCCGCGCTGCCAGAGGAAGACGAGCGCCGAGAAGGCCGCCGCCCAGGTCCGCACCCGCCTGCGGTAGCCGCCGTCGACATGCATGAACACCTCGAACGCCACCGACCGGTGCTCCACCTCCTCCGCACCGTGCCAGCGCAGCAGGTCCAGCATGGTCGGATCGGCGCCCTTGCGGTCCAGCGCCTCCGCGTTGAGGATCCAGTCGCCGAGGAACGCGGTGTAGTGCTCGATGGCCGCGATCATCGCCACCCGCTCCATCAGCCACCAGTGCGAGGGCCGCCCCGGCGGCAGCGTCCGGTCCCCGAGCAGCTTCTCGAAGAACCAGTCGACCTGCGCGGTGTACGGGGTCGGGTCGAGCCCCAACTCCCGCAGATGCGGCAGCACATCGTCGTGCGCCTGCGAGTGCACGGCCTCCTGGCCGATGAACCCGATGACGTCCTCGCGGAGCTGCTCGTCATGGATGTACGGGAGGATCTGCCGGTACACATGGATGAACCACCGCTCCCCGGCCGGGAGCAGCAGGTGGAGCACGTTGATGGTGTGCGTGGTGAACGGGTCGCCCGGCACCCAGTGGAGGGGGGTCTTCTCCCAGGCGAAGGAGACCTTGCGGGCCTTGAGCGGCGTCCGCTCCGACGCGACCGCCGCTGGCTGCGTGTTAGACATGGTGTCAATGTACTGACGGGTATGCGGGGGGACCAGAGGCGTGCACAGATTTCCCGAGTGACGGCCGGGGGGCGGAACGCCGGGCCATGATGGTTGTATGACGAACCCTGTGCAGGCGCGCTCCTTCGACGCGGAGGCCGCCGCTTACGCTGCCAACCGGCCCTCCTATCCGCCCGCTTTGTTCGACGCCGTCGAGGAGCTGTCCGGCCGCCCGCTGGCCGGAGCCCGGGTCGCGGACGTCGGTGCGGGCACCGGACTCGGCACCGCACGGCTGCGCGAGAGGGGCGCCCAGATCACCGCGGTGGAGCCGGGCGACGGGATGGCCGAGCAGTTCCGCCGTAGCCTGCCGGACGTGCCCGTGGTCCGGGGTGACGGCAACCGGCTGCCGCTGCGGACCGGCTCCATGGACCTGATCACGTACGCCCAGGCCTGGCACTGGACCGACCCCGCCCGCTCGGTCCCCGAGGTCCGCCGGGTGCTGCGGCCGGGCGGGGCGCTCGCCCTGTGGTGGAACGACTCCGACCCGCGCGTGGAGTGGATCGCTGACCAGGACCGGCGGCTGCGGGCCTTCTTCGGGGCCGAGGTCCCGACGGTGTACGACGACCGGGCCCGCTTCCGTGCCATGCTGCCCGACGCGCTCGACTTCCGTACCCGTCTGGTGACCTGGAGCCGTCGCGTACCGGTCGACACGCACCTCGCCAACATCGCCACGTACTCCGACTTCCTGATCGCGGACCCGGCGGCGGTGCGCGACTGCCTGGCCCGCGAACACGCCGTGCTGACCGCGCTGTTCCCGTCCGGAGAGGTGGAGGAGACCTATGTCGTGAGTCTTGCCGTAGCCCGTCCCTGAGCCCGGATTCGGGTGCAGGATGGGCTGATGGTGACAGAACCGGAATGGCGAGTCGGAGTCGGCCCCCGGGCCGCGGGCACCCTCCTGGCAGCACTGCTGCTCCTGAGCGGGTGCAGTGCGGACGGCAAACAGGAAGCGGCCGACGGCGCCGGGAACGACCGTCCCTCGGCACCGCCGACCGCGACGGGAACCCTGGAGCAGCTGGCCGAGAAGGCGGGCTGCGAACCCAACGTACAGACCGACGCCCAGGAGCTCCGGCAGGCCAACTGCAAGACCGCGAGCGGGCGTTATGTGCTGACCACCTTCGCGACCGACCGCGGCCAGCGCGAGTGGATCAACGAGGCCAAGGACTACGGCGGTTCGTATCTCGTCGGCCGGCGGTGGGTCGCCGTCGGTGACGCGAAGGTGGTCGCGGCGCTGCGCGGCCGGCTCGGGGGGACGGTGGAGACCGCCTCGCCGCACCACTCGGGGGAGAGCGGCGATGGGGGGAGCGAGGAAGGGCACTCCGGTCACCACGGGAGCTGACCGCGCAGGTTCAAGGGGACGGGCGCTGCCGGTGCCGGTGCCGAATCACCGGCACCGGCTCCGGCCTCTCATCGGTGGCGTATCAGCGGCACCGGCGCCCGTCGTTGATGCACCGCACCATCTTCTTCATCAGCCGCTGGTCGAAGACGTTGATGAAGTCGCCGTGGTCGGTGATCGGCTTGTGCAGCTGCTCGGGGAAGGAGTCGACGGCGAAGCCGGGCCCCGGCGGTACGTCGTACACGATCCGCTGGACCAGCTGCGGAACCGCCCGGAACCCGTTCGGGCAACGCCCGTTGGGCTGCGCGAACGCCACATGGGTGCGGTGGTTGGCGCTGTCGGTGTTCCGCCCGTCCCAGCAGTTCTGGAAGGCGAACGTACGCACCACCTGGCTGCCCTGGGGGCAGATGGGGTACTTGTCCTTCAGCTGGCGGTTCTCGAACCCGGTGCAGCTCCAGGAGGCGTTGGCGTTGGCGTCACCGTTGGTGAACGCCTTCGCGTCCCCGGTGATGATCCGCAGGAAGCGTGGCATCGCGGTGACCCTGCCGACGGGGGAGCCGACGAATTTCAGCGTCACCTGGGACGGCGTCTGGATCCGGCCGACGTTCTGGTCCCTGCCTCCGCCGTCGGCGTTCACATCGGCCTCGTCCTGCCCGTTCTGGAGCCGCAGCACGGGCCAGAAGTAGGACGACCGGTCGCCCTGGTTGCGGCAGGTGGTGACACCGTTCGCGAGGTCGTCGTCGCTGGCGAAGGCGTCGTTGGCCTGGTTGCCGACGTAATCGTGCATATGGTGCGCGCCGTTGCTGACGCCGGGGGCGACGATCACGTTGTCCGGGTTGAACTTCCCGTTCTCGTTGCGGCCGCAGTCGGTGGTGAAGGTGCCCCGGGAGGCGCCGCGGCGCTGGCGGGGGCGGTCGACGTTGGGCTGGACGGACTGGATGTCGACAAAATCGGAGGCTACGGGGCCGTTGCCGCTCTGGCCCTGGCCCTGGCCCTGGCCCTGGCCCTGGCCCTGACCTTGACCGTTGTCCTGGCCACCGTTCTGCCCGTCATTTCCGCCGTCGCCGCCATTGCCGCCGTCACCCGGGGCGCCGGGGTTGTCAGGGTTGCCGGGGGCGCTGTCGTCGGCGCGCAGGCTGCATCCGGCGAGGCCTTCGATCCCCGCAGGCCGCTCCCCGACGCGCCCGATCGCGATGCGGATGCGGTCGAGGCTCGCCGTCCGCTTGCTCCGCAACGGGCCGAGCACGGCGTTCTCGGCGAGGCCGGGGTCCTGGGATATCTGCTCCTTCCGGTCGGCGAACTGCCGGTAGGCATCGGTGATCTGGGTATCCATCGCCGCGAGTTCGCGGTCGACCTCGGGGCGTGCCTGCTCGGGCACCTCGGACAGTTCGATACCGGCATCGGGACAGTCGATGGTGGACATCTGTCGGGCCGTGTTCTGGGTCCGGGTCGGTGGTGAACCGGACGGCCCTTCCCCCGCGGAGGCGTAGACATTCACCGCCACCAGCCCGCCCCCGCCCAGGATCAGGGCGGCGGAGGCGGCTATGGCCCGGTTGGCCAGGCTGGAGCGTTTCTTGCGGGACGTGCGGGGGGTACGTGCTGTGCGTCGCATGGGACTCCTCTGCTTCGAGGGAGAAGCGTGACGTCCCATACGCGCGGGCCCGGCGGTCCGTTCAGCCCTCCGGCCGATTCGTGGAAAGCTCCAGCCGGAAAGCGGCCCGAATGCCCAACTCTCAGGCGAAGGCGGCCAATGGGGCGTCCACGGGAGCACCGGTGAGCCGGTTGGCCAGGGTCGAGAGCGTGTACGTGCCGATACCGAGGACCACTTCCAGGGCGTTCTGCTCGGTGTATCCGTACGGCAGGAAGTCCCGCAGCACCGCATCGTCGACCGCACCCGCCGAGGCGAGCACGGCCAGCGTGAACCGGCGTACGGCTTCCAGGCGTTGGTCAGGCAGCGGGGGCTCGGAGCGGTCACGCAGGGCGGTGATCAGCGTCGGGTCGGCGGCCATGGCGGTCAGCTTCGCCGTGTGCATCGCGACGCAGACATGGCAGTCGTTACGGGTGGCCACCGTCATGATCAGGACCTCGCGGGAGAGCGGGTTCAGGGTGCAGCTCTCGAAGATCGCGCTCAGCTTGAGGAAGCCGTCGAGGGTGTGGGGCGAGGCGGCGAGCCGGGCGACGGCGGCGGGCCGGTAGCCCAGGCGCTCCGTCACGGCCTTCAGCGCTCGCCGTGCCTCGGGCGGTGCGGTCTCGGGGGTGAGGTCGGGGAAGGGCATGGCGCACCTTTCTGGGGTGGGCGGGGGCGGGTAGAATAGACAACATGGTTGACGAAAAAAAGGTAAACCAGGTTGTCGAGTTCGGCAATGGCTGAGGCAGGGGCTGTGGCGCGGGAAGGGGGTGCGCCCGGCGGCTTCGAGCTGCCGCTGCTCCTCTTCGCCGGCTTCCGCTCGATCATCGACGCCCTGCACCGGGAGCTGGCCGAGCACGGGCACCCGGAGGCCCGTCCCGCGTACGGCTTCGCCCTCCAGGCCGTGGGCCGTGACGGCGCGGGCATCAGTGAGATCGGCCGACGGCTCGGGGTCTCCAAACAGGCGGCCGGGAAGACCGTCGAGAAGCTGTCGGTGCTCGGGTACGTGGAGCGCGCCGCCGACCCCGCCGACGGCCGGCGCACCGTGATCCGTCCGACCCCGCACGGCATCGACCTGCTGGCCCGGTCCGCCGAGGGCTTCGACCGGCTACGGGCCGAGTGGGCCCGGGTGCTGGGGGAGGAGCGGCTGACGGCCCTGGAGGCGGACCTGCGCACGATGGCCCCGGCGAACGCGTTCCGGCTCGACGCGGCCGGGTGGTTCACGGGCTGACCGGGGCCGGGAGCTGCCCGGGGCCAAGGGCTGACCGGCCAGGAGCTGACCGGCCACCCGGGTCGGCCGGTCAGCCCCAGTCCGGATATCGGTCAGCCGTGGTCCAGATACGCGAGCACCGCGAGGACCCGGCGGTTGTCGTCGTCCGAGGGCGGCAGCCCGAGCTTCCCGAAGATGTTCGAGGTGTGCTTGGCGATCGCCCGCTCCGTGACCACCAACTGCCCCGCGATGGCCGCGTTCGACCGGCCCTGGGCCATCAGCTCCATCACCTCCCGCTCGCGCGGGGTGAGGCCGCCCATCGGCTTGTCCTGCGAACGGCGGGACAGGAGCTGGGAGATGACCTGCGGGTCCATCGCCGTGCCGCCCGCCGCCACCCGGCGTACCGCGTCGATGAACTGGTCGGCGTCGAAGACCCGGTCCTTGAGGAGGTAGCCGATGGCTCCGTTGCCGTCGGCCAGCAACTCCCGTGCGTACAACTGCTCCACGTGCTGCGAGAGCACCAGCACCGGCAAGCCCGGCCGCGCCCGCCGGGCCGCCAGGGCGCACTGGAGGCCCTCGTCCGTGTGGGACGGCGGGAGCCGGACGTCGACGACCGCGACGTCCGGCTGCAACTCGGCGAGGGCCTTGGTCAGTTCGGGCCCGGTCTCCACGGCTGCGGCGATCTCGAACCCGTACGCCTCCAGCATGCGCACCAGGCCGTCGCGCAGCAGGAAGAGGTCTTCGGCTAGGACAACACGCAAGGAAGCTCCATGGTCACCATGGTGGGACCGCCCGCGGGGCTGCTGACGGCCAGGACACCGTCGAATGTACCCAGTCGCCGTTCGACCCCGCTCAGGCCGGAGCCCGATCCGACGCGCGCACCGCCCCCGCCGTTGTCCGTCACGGAGATCCGCAGCATCCCCTCGGTGTGGTGCAGGTCCGCCCAGATCCGGTCGCCCCCGGAGTGCTTCACGGCGTTGGTCAGGACCTCGCTCACCGCGAAGTACGCCGCCGACTCCACCGACGCCTCCGCCCGCCCCGGCAGATCCACGGTCACCTCCGTGGTCACCGGCAGCCGCAGGGCCAGCGCCTTGACCGCGTCGCCGAGGCCGCGTTCGGCCAGGACCGGCGGGTGGATGCCCCGGACCAGGTCGCGCAGCTCGGTCAGGGCCTCCGCCGAGGACTCCCGGGCCATGGCCAGCATCTTCTTCGCCTGCGCCGGGTCCTTCTCGATGAGCGCCTCGATCGTCCCCAGGTTCATCCCCATCGCGACCAGCCGCGCCTGCGCCCCGTCGTGCAGATCCCGCTCGATGCGCCGCAGTTCGGAGGCGGCGGTGTCCACCGCCTCGTGCCGGGTCTCGGTGAGCCGGTCCACGCGCTGCGCCAGGGTCTGCTCCGAGGTGGGCGCCAGCAGGGTGCGGGCCAGCAGGAAGTGCGCCCGCAGCACCGGTTCGGCGGCCCGCAGGCCGAGCCAGAAGAGCGCCGCGCCGAGCGCCAGGGCGGCCAGCCCCGTGAGCTGGCTGTCCACCGGCACGAACCCGTACCAGTACGGGTCGCCGTCCTGGAACACCCGCCACAGCCCCGCCGCCAGCACGACGGACTCGATCGGGTACAGCATCAGGGCCGCGGCCAGCACGGCCAGCACGGCCCCGGCCGTCATGTCGACCAGCAGCCACTGGAGGTCCCGCCAGGTCGCCGGGTCCTTCAGCAGCAGGGTCGTGCGCTCCACCTGCCCGGTGACGCCCCCGCGCAGATCCTTCGGGAGCGGGCGGTACGGAGCCGGGATGCGTACGCCGGACCAGGCGGCCGCCCACAGCCGCCGCTGGTTGGCGTGGCGGCGCACCGCCTCCAGCGCCACCGGGGTGGTGAACACGCCGATGCCCAGCAGGATGAAGCTGATCGACAGCACCGCGAGGACGAACAGGATGATGGAGACGGCCAGCCCGTAGACCGACAGGAAGAGCCCCCGGCCCGCCGCCAGCATCGGCGGCCGGACCCGTGTCACGAGTGCGTTCATGGTCGTCGTCCCTCTCCCCTGACCGGACCCGAACGGGCCCCGTTCCGCAGTCAGTCTCGCCCACGCCGCTCCCGCCCCGGCAGCCGGTCCGACACCCACCCGGGGGTGTACCTGGCACCACCCCGGACCCGCCCGCCCCGGCGGCCGGGGTCTCACGGCGGCGGCCCCGGACCACGGGCAGAAGAC